>NZ_JAOZYC010000167.1:0-472 GCF_035798155.1 Streptomyces endophyticus
GAAAGGGACGCTAATACCGCGTACGTCCTACGGGAGAAAGCAGGGGACCTTCGGGCCTTGCGCTATCAGATGAGCCTAGGTCGGATTAGCTAGTTGGTGAGGTAATGGCTCACCAAGGCGACGATCCGTAACTGGTCTGAGAGGATGATCAGTCACACTGGAACTGAGACACGGTCCAGACTCCTACGGGAGGCAGCAGTGGGGAATATTGGACAATGGGCGAAAGCCTGATCCAGGGCGGGTCTTGCAGTACTCGGGGTCTTCCCAGGCCTTCAAGGTGCAGAGCACTTGCGCGGCGAACGCTTCATGGATTTCGTAGTAATCGAAGTCCTGCAAGGTCAGGCCATTGCGCGCCAGCAACCTTGGCACGGCATACACCGGCGCCATCAACAAGCCCTCGGCGCCATTGACGAAATCCACTGCCGCTGTCTCGCCATCGCGCAGGTAGGCCAGGATCGGCAAGCCACGTGCT
>NZ_JAOZYC010000168.1:0-55828 GCF_035798155.1 Streptomyces endophyticus
TTGGCGGCCGGCTGCGCGCCGGACTTGGCGTCGCCCTTCGCGACCGGCTCGGCCTTCCCGGCCGACTTACCGTCACCGTTGGTGCCAGCCGTGCCGCCGGACTCGGCGTCCGACTGAGCGTCAGGGTTGGCGGCCGGCTGCGCGCCGGCCTTCCCGGCCGACTTACCGTCGCCCTTGGCGCCCGCCGTACCGTCGGACTCGGGGCCCGACTTAGCGCCAGGGTTGGCGGCCGGCTGCGCGCCGGACTTGGCGTCGGGCTTGGCGGCTGGCTGCGCGTTGCCATCGGCGTCGGACTCACCGTCGCCGTAGGCGTCGGCCTTGACGTCGGCCGTGGCGCTGGACTTGGTGCCCTTGGCGCCCGTCCGGACGTCGTCCTTGGCATCCGCCTTGCCGTCGCCCTCAGCGGCCGACGTGGCATCCGCCTCGGCATCGGACTCGCTGGCGGCCTGAGCGGCCGGCTCGGTCTCGGCCTTGGCGTTGTTGCTGCCGTCGCCCTGGGCGTCGCCCTCGGCGGCCACCTTCGCGGTCGGCTCGGCGTCGCTGGGGGGTGCGGCGGGCGGCGTGGTGTCCGCCGCTTCCTCGTCGGCCGGCTTCCGCTCAGCGGAGTCGCCGTTTGAATTTGCAACTGCAGACGCATCGGCGGAGCCGTCGTCGCCTGCCACCCAGGCCGCCACGGCCGCCCGCAGACGGTCGTCGCCGCCGTCCTGCGATCCCGTATCCGGGTCCGCGCCCCGCGACACCGCGAGACGCGGATCCTCCGGAGCCGGACCTCCCGACGCCTTGTGCTCTCCCGACCTGTCGGGGGTCCCCGCCACCGATGCCTCCTCGACCGAATGAACCACTCAACCACTTGCCGCCGGACAGAACAGCCCTGTCCGAACCATGTACCAGTGTCCTGTGTGGGGGCTTAACCCACGTGGTAGACGAGAACGACATACCTAGAGGTTCCCGTCCAAACCCCCCACGCACTCTCGACAGACCAATGTGAGAGGGGTCACCCTGTCATTCATCCACGCGGGGAGGCATGGATGGGCAGGAGCCGCAGAACACTTCCGGAGGAGCTTCTGCTGCTCGCTCTGGACCCGGCCACGGGTACCACAGCGCAGCCGCAGTCGCTCGACCTAGGTCTGGCCGGAGCACAGCTAGTAGAGCTGGCGCTGGCCGGACGGATAGCCCCAGACGGGGATCGTATCGCCGTGGTGGCACCACGGCCGACCGGAGATCCGACTCTGGACTGCGCGTTGGAGTTGCTGCGAAGGCGTGGCGCTCCCGTACGGGCGGTCCACTGGATAGGCGGGCCACGTCTTGGCCTGCGACAGACCTACCTCTCGCACCTGGAGCGGTGCGGCATGGTTCATGCCGTGGCCGGACAGATGTGCGGGGTACTGCCGACGACTCGCTACCAAGCGACGGAGTCGGCAGTCAGCCGGGAGATTAGGGCCCGGCTGGACAGCGCGATCCGCACCGGGGTCCCACCGGACCCACGGACCGCGGCGCTCGCCGCACTGGCCCATGCGGTCGGACTCGGCAAGCACCTGTATCCGGGCAACGAGGGCAGGTCCTCACGCTCCCGGCTGCGGGACCTGATCAGGCACGACCCGATGGGCGGCCTCGTGGCGCACGCCGTGATGGACGTCCAGAACGGTGTGGCGGTACAGCCACGCCGCTCACCGGCCCCTTCGGCCGGCGGTCGGGGTGCACCGGAGCCCGCTCGCGGCGTTCCGATGCAGCCACGCCGCGGTTCCATGGCTCGCGCCGTGGCCCACTAGGCAAACCGCACCACCAGCACCACCCGTAGCACCACAGCGCCGCACCGTAGTCCCCAAGAACCGGTCCGGGAGCCGCTGTACCGCGCGGGGTGATGCGCCGGGCGTGAGGACGACGCCCCGGCACGTCGCCCCGCGCGGTCGCGTTTTCGCTGCGTAGGAGGCACGTGCAACCCGCATGTGCGCCCCGCGCACATCCGCCGTTTCCCAGCGCAGGGCCGCCTCGGGGTGGCAATCTGCTGAGCAGTAGACACGCAACGTATGCAGATCAGAGAATTGCACGTAGCCGGAGGTGCACGTCCGTGGCGTCCAACGTCAATCCCACCGTCAGGCGACGCCGGTTGGGCCAGGAGCTGCGCCGGCTCCGCGAACTCAAGGGCATGACCGCCGAAGAGGTCGCCGAGCGCCTGCTGGTGTCCCAGTCGAAAATCAGCCGCTTGGAGAACGGGCGGCGCAGCATCAGTCAGCGCGACGTACGCGATCTGTGCGGGGTGTACGAGGTCGAGGATCACCGCGTCATCGACTCGCTGATGCAAATGGCCAAGGATTCGCGCCAGCAAGGCTGGTGGCACTCCTTCGGCGACATTCCGTACAGCGTCTACATCGGCCTGGAGACCGACGCGGCGTCGTTGCGCGTGTACGAGTCGCAGTGCATCCCCGGCCTGCTGCAGACCCGCGGCTACGCGGAGGCGCTGATCCAGGGCGCGATGCCCGAGGCTTCGCCCACGGACGTAGAGAAGCGTGTGCAGGTCCGCATCCGCCGCCAGGAGCGGATCAACGACGAGGCCAACCAGCTGCGCCTGTGGGTGGTCCTGGACGAGGCGGCGCTGCGCCGCGCCGTCGGCGGGTCCGTGGTGATGCGCGAGCAGCTGGAGCACCTCGCGGAGGTGTCCGGGCTCCCCCATGTCACCGTGCAGGTACTGCCCTTCGAGATGGGCGCGCACCCGGGGATCACGGGGCAGTACGCGATTCTCGAGTTCCCCGACGCGGCGGACTCCAGCGTCGTCTACATCGAGGGCGTCACCAGCGACCTCTACCTGGAGAAGACGCAGGACGTGCAGAAGTACAGCGTCATGTACGAGCACCTGCGCGCCCAGGCGCTGAACGTGGAGCAGTCCCGGCAGTTCATCCTGGAAGCCGCGAAACGGCACACGCGCTGAGGGCCAACTCGCGTAACGGACCGCAGAGTTCAGGCCTCTGATCCAGGCCCCGCCCGTGGGAAAGCGCCGCACAGTACACCTTTCCCACGGGCCCATGGAAGACCCACCTGGAATATGCCATCCGGTCGAGTGAATGGCCCCACCGCTGCCCTCGGTCGGCGAGTAGCGTCGATCACGCCAACAACAGACAAGGTGTTGGCGCAAAGCCGCGGCAAGTCCGCGGCCCAGCAAGGGATCACTGGCCAGACCGGAGCAGATCATGGCAATCACCAAGGGCTCACAGCCCACCTGGATCAAGTCCTCTTACTCGGCGGGGAACGGCGCGTGCGTGGAGATCAAGTCTCCCGCGGCCCACGCCGTGGACGTGCGCGACTCCAAGGACCCGCAGGGTCCGAACCTGGCGTTCGCGCCGGCTTCCTGGAGCGCCTTCGTCACGGAGATGAGCAGGGTCGACAGCTGACCCCCCAGCCAACTCCGTGAGACAACCGAACACGCAACACAGCACGATGCAACACAGCACTGCGCAAGACAGCACCATGCAAGATCGCACCACTGATAGAGCCCTCTCGACTGGTCCGCCGTCCTGGCCGAGGGGGCTCGGCGCTGTCCGGGTCAGCGCAGCTGGTCCACGTACTGGTTCGTACCCGGCACGGTCGGGACGAACGGGGCCACCAGTTCCACCCGGCCGAGGCCCGACGCCGCCACCGCATCCCCCAGGCCCACGAAGTGGTCCTGCCAGCATTCGCGCGGGTCGGACTGCAGGAACCAGAGCAGGGTGAGCCGGGTGTCGACGCCCTCGACCTGCTTCACGTACGTCATCTTGTCCCCCGGCAGCGGTGTCGGGCGGAAGACCGTGACCATCGCGGCGGGCGAGCCGGCGAGCCGCCGTGGCAGCTGCTCGGTGCGCAGCCAGTCCAGCAACTCGGCACGCTGCTCCGGGCCTTCGGAGTCGATCACCTCGACGACCAGCCCCTGGTACGGGTGGTCGAGCGCGTGGAAGTCACGCGGCCCCTCGTCCCCGTCGCGGTACACCGTCGCCTCGTGGTCCTGGAACGACGTGAAGACGTGCGTGCGGTCCTGGTGGACGCGGTCGTCCCGGTTGAGCCGCTTGTTGATGCCGACGGTCCACTTCATGTGGTCGTCGTAGCGGCCCTCGGTGATCCAGTACGTGGATATGTAGCAGCCCGCCGTGACCGGCTCGGCGACCGCCGACTTCTCCGGGTAGCGCAGGAGCTGGAGGTCGCGGGTGGCGACCCAGCGGCGCCCCGCGTACATCCACGGCATGGCCATGGCGCCCGCGTAGTAGTGGTCGTCCTCGTACCAGCGGTTGTAGGCGTGCTCATGGCCCGGATGCGGTTCGACCATGGTGATCAGGGCGTGCCCCGGACGCACCCCGTACGGCCCGACGGCCGCCAGTTCCGCGTACGTCTCGCTGTGCGTGTCCTCGTGCGTGTCCTCCATGCCGCTCCCCTTCCACCCTCTCGCGCAGGCCTTCCATCTCCCGTTCGACGCCCATACTCTGACGCCCCGTCAGACAGAACGCCAGAGCCGGGAGGCGAACCGATGGTGAATGCGGAACTGCTTGCGGGGAAGACCGTGATCATCTCCGGAGTGGGCGCGGGGCTCGGCCGCCAGGTGGCGGAGGCCGTGCTGCGCGACGGCGGAAACGCGGTGCTCGGGGCCCGCACCGAGGCCCATCTCGCGGCCTGCGCGAAGGAGTTGGACCCGGAGGGCGAGCGGACCGCGTTCCGCTCCACCGACATCGGCGACGAGGCGCAGTGCGAGGCGCTCGCGGACCTTGCGCGCGAGCGGTTCGGGGGCGTGGACGCGGTCGTCCATGTCGCGGCCTGGGACAGCTACTTCGGCGGCCTGGAGGACGCTGACTTCGAGACCTGGAGCAAGGTCGTCGACGTGAATCTGTTCGGCACGCTGCGGATGACCCGCGCCTGCCTGCCCGCCCTCAAGGAGCGCGGCGGCTCGGTCGTCTTCATCGGGACGCAGTCGGCGATCGCGGCGCCCTCACAGGTGCGGCAGGCGGCGTACGCGGCGTCGAAGGGCGCCCTGACGAGCGCGATGTACTCGCTGGCGCGGGAGGTCGGTCCGCACCGGGTCCGGGTGAACACCGTGCTGCCCGGCTGGATGTGGGGGCCGCCCGTGCAGGCCTACGTCCAGATCACCGCGCAGACCGAGGGCGTACCCGAGGACGAGGTGCTCGGGCGGCTCACCGAGCGGATGGCCCTGCCGGACCTCGCGACGGACGGGGACGTGGCGGACGCGGCGGTCTTCCTCGCCTCCGACCGGGCGCGTGCGATCACCGGCCAGCAGCTCCTGGTGAACGCCGGAGAACTCATGCGGTAGCCGCCCCGCTCGGGCCGCCTGTCGATTTCGCAGGTCAGTGAGGGGGAACCGGCCCCTCCCCGGGTTTCGCCACGTTCTGAATTCTGTCCGGGGTTCATATCCATGACTACAGAACCCTTGACCGGCCCCAAGCACGGAGGTTCAATCCCCCACGTCCCCAACACCCTTACCGGGGGCAACCGTTGTGCAGCGGAACCCCTGGAGGGGGCACATGAACAGTCTCGACTGGGTCGTCCTCATCGCCTACTTCGGCGTGATGGTCGCGATCGGCGTCTGGTCCCACAAGCGCGTCGACAACGTCTCCGACTTCTTCACCGCGGGCGGCAAGATGCCGTGGTGGCTGTCCGGCATCTCGCACCACATGTCCGGCTACAGCGCGGTGATGTTCACCGGGTACGCCGGTATCGCGTACACCTACGGCGTGACGTCCTTCGTCACCTGGTCCTTCCCGATCGCGCTCGGCATCGCCATCGGCGCCCGGCTGTTCGCGCCGCGCATCAACCGGCTGCGCTCCAAGCTCCATGTGGCCTCCCCGCTGGAGTACTTGAAGAACCGCTACAACCTGGGCACCCAGCAGGCGCTCGCCTGGTCCGGGATGCTGCTGAAGATCGTCGATGTGGCGGCCAAGTGGGCGGCCATCGCGACCCTGCTGTCCGTGTTCACGGGTGTGTCCCTGAACCAGGGCATCCTCATCACGGGCGTCATCACCGCGGTCTACTGCACCATCGGCGGGCTGTGGGCGGACGCGCTCACCGAACTCGGCCAGTTCATCATCCAGTTGCTGGCCGGGATCTCGATGTTCGTCGCGGTCGTGCTCGAGCTCGGCGACAAGCACATCGGCTTCTTCGACGCCTGGAGCAGGCCCGAGCTGCAGGGCCACGGCAAGCCGCTGGTCGGCGAGTACGGCGCGGTCTTCCTGCTCGCGTTCCTCTTCATCAAGCTCTTCGAGTACAACGGCGGCATGCTCAACCAGGCCCAGCGCTACATGGCGACGAGCAGCGGGCGCGAGGCCAAGCGGTCCGCCTATCTGTCCGCCGCGCTCTGGCTGGTCTGGCCGGTCGTCCTCTTCTTCCCGATGTGGATGTCGCCGCTGCTCGTGCAGGCGCAGAAGCCTGACGGCTCCGACTCCTACGGCCTGATGACCGAACAGCTGCTGCCGCACGGCCTGTTGGGCCTGGTCATCGTCGGCTTCTTCTCGCACACGATGGCCATGTGCTCCTCCGACGCCAACGCGATCGCGGCCGTCTTCACGCGGGACGTGGCGCCCGCGCTCTCCTCGAAGGCACGGCAGTGGGGGCCGCGCACGGGCCTGGTCGCGGCCCGCCTGACGACGGTGATCTTCCTGGCCCTGTCCATGGCGGTCGCCACGCAGGTCAACTCGCCCACGTTCAAGGACATCATCACGGTCGTCATCAAGTGGGTGGCCGGTCTGATGGGCCCGATCGCGATCCCGATGATGCTGGGTCTGCTGCGCCAGTTCCGCAGGTCGGGGCCGACCGCCGCGCTCACCAGTTGGGGCATGGGCCTGCTCGCGTTCTGGCTGGTGAACTACCCGATCAGCTGGAACGTCGAGGGCGGCGTGCCGCTCCAGTACCAGGTGTCGATCCCGCTCGCCGTCTCGCTGGTGCTCTACATCCTCATCGGCTACATCAAGCCCGAGGACACCCCGGAGCGCGACGCGATCATCGCGCGCATCAACTCCGACGACGACGGAGCGGCAGCCGCCGCGGTGCCGACACCCATTTCAAGCCCCGCCGGCGATTGAGGCGCGGGGGCCGGGGCAGAGCCCCGATCTTTTTCCCCGGGGGGGCCTACGCCCGCGGATACCGCGCCAGCCACCCCGCCGACGCGCCGGCAGGCCCATGCAGGGCGGCGCCCTGCGTCATCTCCATCGCGAAGTCGTCCGCGAGCTCCAGGATCGTGGGCCGCCCCTCCACCTCCGCCACCCACGCGGGCGGCAGCGCCGTCTCCCCGTGCAGCGCCCCGAGCAGGCTCCCGCACAACGCGCCGACCTGGGCGGAGGGCCCGTCGTGGTGCACGGCGAGGCCGAGGCCGTGCCGGATGTCGTCGCTGACGAGCGCGCAGTACACGGCGGCCGCGAGCACGCCGGGCGCGTCCCCGTCCCCGACGAGCTCGCCGACCCGCGCCGCGGTCGGCATGCCCTGCCGTACGGCGCCGAGCGCGTGCTTGAGCGCGTCCGCGACGGGCGGGTGCCCGGGGCGCGCGGCGAGCAGGGCCAGCGCGCGCTGCACGGCGGCGTCGAGGGAGTCGCCGCGCGCGAGTGCGTGCACGAGGACCGCGTACGCGCCCGCCGCCAGGTAGGCCTCCGCGGCGCCGTGCGTGTGCACGGCGCACTCGACGGAGAGCTGGAACACGAGCTGCGGCTCCCAGCCCACGAGGAGCCCGAACGGCGCGGAGCGGGTCGCGGCCTCCGCGCCGTCCGCGTCCAGGTTCTTGGGCCGGTCGAGCGTGCCCATGACGTCGTTGCCGAGCCCCAGCAGACACGCCTGGCCTGCTCCCCGCCGCGAGTACAGCCACTCCTCGCGGGCCAGCCAGCCGTCCTCCTTGCGGCGCAGGTCCGGTCCCCAGTCCCGCTGGGTCGCCGCCCACCGCAGGTAGGCCCGGTGCACATCGGTCGGCGGGTGCCAGGCGCCCGTGTCGCGGCGCACCTGGGCGCGGATGAGCCCGTCCACGGTGAACAGGGTCAGCTGGGTGGCGGCGGTGATCGCCCCGGTCCGCCCGTACACGGGCACCAGCTGCTTGAGCCCCTCGTCCCCGTGCTCGGCGTGGATCCCGTCGAGCGTGAGGCCGTCGAGCGGGGCGCCGAGGGTGTCACCGAGTGCGCCACCGAGCAGGGTCCCGCGCACTCTGCTGCGGAAGTCCTGCTGTTCGGTGCGGCCCCAGACGGCCGCCGCGTTGGGCGCTGCGCCCATGGGGGACTCCTCCTGTCACGACCCTCGACCCTTCGGCTTGGAGCACTGTAATCGACCGACGTCGACCAGGAATGTTCACGAAGTGATGGGACTGTGGACGCCTGTGCTCACGCCGAGTGCGGGCTGTTGCTCATGGGAGCGGCCTCGCCCAGATCGATGGTCTGCTCATCGGCGATGAAGGGCCCGTCCCAGACACGGCCGGCCATCGCGATGCGATGGATCCCCTCTCTGATCAGCACGTCCTCGGACACGCCCAGGCGTCCGGACGCTTCTTTGATCAGGGCGATGTCCGCCTCATCCGCGTGGACACGTACAAGTTTCAGCGCCATGACAGCTCAGCCGTACCAGGTCACATTGCAGACGTAGACACAGGCGTGCCGGGGAATCGCGAGGAAGCAGATGAACCCTCTCCCGCTCAAGATGTCGAACTCCCGCAGACCCCCCTCCTTGGCGATGGGGCGCCCTACGCGCACCGCAGATTCTCCGAGCGCTGCGAGCTCAGTGGCGAGTCGTTCGACTTCCGCCACCACTCCCGGCGGAAGCCCTTCCGTGACGTATTCAGCACTCGGGTTGTAGTCCAGGTCCAGTCGGTCACAAGCCGGCCTCTGCCTCAGCCGTCTCCCGGATGGTCCGGATCTCGGCCATGAGGGCACGCAGGTCTCCCTCTCCCGCATCGACCAGCCCCTCCAGCTCCCGCAGTCGGGCTGCTCGCGCGGGGTGCCGCTCGATCGCCACGAACACGGCCCAGGAGTGCACGAACGCACGCAGGGGCGCCAGGCTCTGCGTCTCCTGTGCGTTCGTCGTCGCCTCGAAGAGGTGTTGCGTGAGCGCGGGCACACGACTCGGCGCGATCCTGGTGACGGCTGCCCGCAGAGCGCTCGGCGTGAGTAGGGGCATGGGGATCAGCGGTCCGTACGGGCCGTCAGCCTGGACACTCACGATGACCTCCGGTGCGGATGGTTCGGTCCTCGTACGGTACCGGCGGGCGCGCACTGGGGCAGGGCTTGTCACTTGTTGTGCTGCCCTTCCCCTACGCGGCTACGGCCGTGGCCGCGCACCCCAGGCAGCTGCCCGGCCCCTCCGCCCGGAACGCCCGGTCGCAGCCTTCGCAGTTCTGGAGTGGCAGGCGGCGTGGGGCGGGTGGCCCCGACAGAGGCTCGGGCCTCGGTGGGAGTTCGGGCGGGAGGAACGCGGTCAGGCGGTGGGCCATGAGGGCTGCCGGGTGGCGGATGGGATCGGTCGGCAGACCGGCCGTCAGGGCCCGTTTCACGTCGCCGGGCGCCATGCCCCGCGCCAGCCATTCGGCAGCGGCCGGGGCAAGGCGACGGATGTCCCGCTCGGAGAGGAACAGGCGGGGGTCGTAGGTGCGCAGGCCGATGAGGAGGTCGACGGCTGCGGTGCGGGCCGGGCCTGGGTCGGGCTCCTGGGGATCAGGCTGCGGCGCCCGGAGCGGCCGGCGCTGCGGGCGCGGTGCCCGGGGCTTCGCCTCGATGCGGGGCACCTCCGGCGGCAGGTCCACGGCAGACGGCTCCGGCGGCGCCTGACCTCGCAGATGCGGCGGCTTGTCGTACGAGATCGTGCGCGTGACGATCCGACCGGACGGCAGCCGTTCCTTGATCCGCTCCAGGTAGCCGTGCGCCTCCAGCTCCCGCAGCGCGGCGGCGACCCTGACCTCCCCTTCGGGGAACTTCGCGGCGAGGTCCTTGATGCCGACCTTCGACCCGTCGGGCAGCGACTGGATGTGCGTGGCCAGGCCGATCGCGGTGAGGGAGAGGTTCTCGTGCTGCGCCAGGTGATGCCCGACGACGGTGAACTCGGACATGTGGCGCTCCCGGGAGCGGTGAAGACCGCGTGACGGTGTGGCCGAACGGCCGGAATGGGCGCGCGAAGGCGCGCTAGTCTGATGCCCAGACATCGGGAAGCCTCTTTCTTCCTTGGTGGTCAGGCCCTCGTCCGGGATGCCAGTCCCGGCGGGGGCCGCTTTGCATATGCGGCAGAGAGTGCACCACGAACTCGCGTGTTCGCCAGTCGAGTTGGCGATCGTCACTCTCGCGGGTGACGCCCCTCCGGCGGCTTACGTCCGGAGGTCGGGTGGGTGGGTTTGGTTTTCCCAACCCTTTCTTTGGGGGTTGGCGTACCGGATCACCGGATCACGCCAACTCGAGTTCCGGGGCGTCGAGTTCGGCCCATACGACCTTGTGCGGCACGCCCGCGTCACCGCTGGTCACACCCCACCGGTCGGCGTACGCCGCGACGATCATCAGCCCCCGGCCGCCCTCTCCGTCCGCGACGCGGACTCGCGGGACCCGGTCCGGCCGCGCGTCGGCCACCTCGATACGGAGCGTGTACGCGGGGTCGAGCGTGAGCGTCAGCCGGAAGTCACGGCCGGGGACTCTGCCGTGGCGGACGGCGTTGGCGGCGAGTTCGGCCACTACGTGTTCGGCTTCCGCCGACTCTCTTTTCCACTCCGCGAGTTGGCGTTCGGTGAGGAGTCTGGCGAGGCGGGCGCCGCGAGTGGTCGCGGAGAGGAGGAGCGTGAAGCGCTTCGGTTCCCTTGAGCCGTTCATGCTGCACAGCGTTCCGGACCGTCACATACTGTGACAGGGTTACGCACCGTCCGTGCAGGGCTGTGCACTTGGGGAGGCCGTTGTGCACTTCGGGGAACGTGGGTCCAAGGCATTCGGCGCGCTGCTGCGGTTCCACCGGGAGCGGGCCGGGCTGACGATGGAGGCCCTCGGCAAACACGTGGGGTATTCCAAGTCGCAGGTGGCGATGGTGGAGCGCGGCGAGCGACCACCGAAGGGCCGCCTGGTCGAGCTGGCGGAGGAGCGGAAGACGCACGCGCTGCACGTGTACCAGAACCACTTGGTGCCCGGTTCGCTCCAGACGGAGGCGTATGCGCGGGCTGTGTACCTGAGCGAATGCTGTCCGACGCTGGAGGACAGTGAGATCGACCAGCGGCTGGCCGAGCGACTGGCGCGACAGGAACTCTTCACACGCAAGCCACAGCCGACCGTCAGCTACGTGCTCGAAGAGTCGACGCTGACGAGGCCTTTGGGCGGTCGGGACGCCCTGCGGGAGCAACTGCACCACCTTCTCGCCGTGGGTCGCATGCGCAACATCGACATCCAGGTGATGCCGCACGACCGAGAGATCCATGCCGGGCTGAACGGACCCATGATCCTTCTGGAGACGGCCAAGCGCGCCCACCTCGCCTACGTCGAAGGACCGAGCGGCGGCTACTTCATCAGCGAACAGCCGGACCTGGGAGACCTGTTCGGGCGGTATGGCATTCTTCGGGCGCAGGCCCTCACCCCTGAGGAGTCCGCAACACTGATCGAGAAGGTGGCGCGGGAAGTATGAGCACGGACCTCGACTGGTTCAAGTCCAGCTACAGCGGCGGCCAGGGCGAATGCCTGGAAGTAGCCCCCGGCCCCACCACCATCCACATCCGCGACTCCAAGCAGCCCCACACCCCCGACCCCGGCCCCGCCGTCACCGTCACGGCCCCCGCCTGGGCCGCGTTTCTGTCGGCGCTGCGGTGAACCGCGCCTGAAGCGCGTCCCGTGCCTGCTCGACCTGGGCGATGCGCGGGGCGAAGCGGGCGCGGTCGGCGCCCGGGGCGGCGGCGACAAAACCCAGGTAGAGGGCGAACTCCGCGAGGTCGTCCCAGGCCGCGGTGGGGGTCAGGACCTCGGACAGATGGCCGTCCAGCCAGGCCCACTCCCCGAGCCCGGCCGCGACGAGCGCCAACTCCTCGGGTTCGCTGCCCCGCAGCCTCCTCCACAGTGGCCGCGCCGCGCTCACGCCCTCCTTGCACGCCACCGTCACCGCATACTCGAACTCCCCTTCCGCACCTTTGAGTTCGCGCAGTTGCCGGCACACGGCCGACGACTCGTCCAGCCGCCCCGCCATGCGCAGCACGGCTGCCCACAGCCGCAGCATCTCGCTGTCCGGCTCCCTGCCCGCGGCCCTGCTCGCCCGCAACACGTCGAATGCCGCCCCGGTCTGTCCCCGGTACACGTGGATCAGGGCCCGCTTCCACTCGGCCCAGCCCTGGTCGCCGCCCACCTCCTCGTATCGCGCCAGACCGGTCAGGGCGCGGTCCAGGCGGCCCATCGAGAGCGCGACGGTCACCTGCCTGCCGGCTGCCCAGGTGGAGGAGCTGTCGATCTCGGCCGCCTGGTCCGCGTCGGACACGGCCTGCTCGAACCGGCCGAGGTACCGGTGCACTTCCGCGCGGTACGCCCATGCCCAGGAGTACTCCCGATCGAGTTTCAGAGCCCGGTCGAAGGCGGCCACCGCCTCCTCGTCCCGGTCGAGGCGGTACAGCGCGGCGCCGCGGGATCCGTGCGTGGTGGGGTCCTTGTCGTCCAGCTCCAGCGCGTGGTCGAGGTCGTACAGCGCATCCTCGAAGTCGCCGGCCATGCGGTGGGCTTCTCCGCGCTGAGTCAGGGCCCAGGCGTCGGTCGGCGCGCATTCCACCGCACGGTCCAGTTCGGCCATGGCACGTTCGTGCTCGTCCATGCGGCGCAGGACCCAGGAACGCCTCACCCTTGCCCAGACGTTCGCATGCATCAGCTCGACCGCGCGCCCGAACGCCGCCAACGCCTCCTCGTCCCGCTCCAGTTCATAGAGGCAGAGGCCGCGCCTCCCATGGGCCTCGTGCTGCTCCTCGTCGGTGCCCAGTGCCTGCTCGTAGGCCGCGAGTGCCTCGTCGAAGCGTCGCTCCCGGCGCAGGATGTCGCCCTTGGAGACGGCGAACCAGAACGGGTCCTGCCGGCCCGCGATGGCGCTGTCGAGTTCCGCGAGCGCCCGTTCCAGCTCCCTCTGGTCGGCCCACAGCTCGGCACGGTCGATCAGCGCGGGCCCGTAGTCCGGCTGGAGTTCGAGGGCCCGGGTGAAGTCCCGCTCTGCCTCGTCGGGGCGGCCCAGATCGCGCTGCGCGGCGCCCCTGTTCCAGTACGCGTGCGGGGACGGCCCGCCGAGCCGGAGTGTCCGGTCGCACTCGATCACCGCCTCTTGGCAGCGGCCGTCGCGGCGCATCCGGAACGCTCGTCCCCGGGCGAGCAGCACGGTATTCGGCGCCAGGTTCACGCGCTCGTCACGGTCGGACCAGGTGTCCGTGTCACCGCCCAGCTGGCGGTGCACCTGCGCCTGGTTCTTCACGGCATGCGCCCGATCGCCGTCCCCTGCCCCCGACCGGCCGAGGGCGTCCAAGGCCTCCTCGTGCCGCCCCAGTTCGTACAGCAGCACCCCTTTGAGCGCGAGGGCCTCAAGGTCGGACGGCGCGACGTGCAGGGCGCGCTCGATCTCCTCCAGGGCCTCGGGGGTCTCGTCGAGGAACCAGTGCGCCTCGGCCCGCCGGATGAAGGTGTCGCCGTCGTCCGGGTCGTGTTCCAGGGCGCGGTCGAGGTCCGCCAGTGCCTCCCGCTCCCGCCCTTGGAAGAGCCTTGTGTACCCGCGCCCGTAATAGGCCCGCGCCAGCTCCGCGTCCAGCTCGATGGCCCGGTCGTACTCGGCCACCGCCTTCTCGTACTCACCGGCCCAGCGCAGCTCCCGTCCCTTGAGCATCTGCACCAGGCCGCGGGTGGGCGCGTCGAAGCCGGCCCGGTCGAGCAACAGGTCGAGCGCGGGGGCCACCCCGCCCTTGTCCAGGGCCGACAGCAGCTCGCGGCCCCACTCGCCGACGAGCGGCGCCTCCGTGTCCTCGCCCGCCTCCACCAGCATCCGCGCCCAGCCCCGGACGTCCGCCTCCGTCCCGTCGTCGATGGCGTCGACGGTCAGCCGCAGCACCTCTGCCAGAGCCGCCTTCGGCTCGGCGCACAACCGGTGGTACGACTCGGCCGTGCGCAGCTCGCGCCAGCGCTGGTCGAGCCAGCACTCCCACTGCTCCAACGAATCCCCGGCCTCGGCCCGCCACTGCGCGAACGCCTCCGCGAGCCGGACGTGCCGCCGCGACCAGTCGCGTGGTGAGCGCTGGCGTTGCAGGCACAGCATCTGTCGGCGGACCACCTCGTGGTACTGCGCCCGGCCCGACCGGTCGCTGACGAAGGCGAGTCCGCGCAGCCAGCCGTAGAGCCCGTCGGCCTCGTCGTCCGCGCAGTCCACTGCGGCCCGGAAGACATCCGCGTCCAGTCGGCGCGGCAGCGCGCAGGCGAGGGCCACGTCACGGCGGTCCTCCCGCTCCCACCTGAGGAACAGCGTGGCCGCCGCGGTGCTGGGGTCGCCGATGTCCTCCAGGCTGGTGGGTCGGCCGTTGGCCAGCATGGACACCAGGACGGGAAGCCCGCCCGTCACGTTCAGGATCTTCGCCACGAGCGGCTCGTCGGTGACGCCTTTGGCCGCGAGCAGCGCCCGCGCCTCGTCGTCGGTGAACGGGTCGAGCGGCATCGTCTCCAGCACCGCGGCGTCCGCGCCCCACCGCGCCAGGTCCAGGGGCCGCTGGCCCGCCGTGACGACCACGACGTTGCTGGGCAGCACGCCGTGGCGGCTCGTCGTCATCAGGTCGTGCAGCCACTCGTCGAGGAAGGAGCCCGTGCGCTCGTACGTGTCGAAGAAGAGCACGATCCACGGCACGTTCGCCGCGACGGCGGTCAGCTCGCGCAGCAGGATCGGTGTGAGCACCTTCTCCGGCGACATGACCAGCTGTACGTCGTCCTGGTTGCCGAGCCGTGCGCTGAGCGTCGCCCTCACCTTGTCGACACCCAGGGCGAGTTGGTTGGGTTCGGCGGCTCCGGCGAAGGGGCCGAGGCCGGGGACGAGACCGAGTCCGGCGAGCCCGGCCCTGACGGCCGTGGAGCTGCCCACCGAAGGTGTCGGAGGCCCCGCGGGGTCCTGCACCGCGACCGCGGCCTCCGCCTCGTACCGCCGCTCCCGGTGCGCGGCGAGCCGGCGTTCGAGGTCCTTGAGGCGGTGCCCGCTCGCGGCGAACTGGACGCACAGTTCGGACAGGGCCTCCGGCACGCTGCCGACCGCCTCGTCGACGACGGCCGTCACCACGCGGAACTCGCGTGCCACGTCGGCCAGTTCCTTGAGCAGAGACGTCTTGCCGACGCCCGCGAGGCCATGGACGTGGAACAGGAACCGGTGCCGTTCGTCGCCCGGCGGGACCTCGAAATTCGCTCGAAACGAGGCGAGTTCGGACCGCCTGGCGATGAAGCCGACCCTGCGGCGCCTGCGTATCAGCTCCTGCATCGACGGTTCCGGCTCAGCCATCACGTCCCCCATCGGCCGCCCGAGGCCTTCGAGCCAGTCTTCCAGCGTCCTGGGTCATGTGCACCTGTCCGGCACCGGCGAGAGGGCCGCACTCCGATCCGGTGGTCGTTCCCCGGAAAGGGTCCCGTCGTCTTGATCGGCGGAGCATCCTGAGGTGATACGTCTTCCGGCGCTGAGGGGCGCCTGAAAGGGCGGGACATCATGGACGCGGGCAAGGGACAGGGCCTTGCGGGCGCGGCCAACCGTTTCTCCACGCGTTCGGTGGACGAGGCGCGCGCCGTGCTGTCGCAGCAGTTCTACGACATGAAACTGGACACCCCCACAGCAGAGGACTTCGAGCTCGACGCCGATGTCGTGCTGCTGGGCGGCGTGACGCTCGGACGCATGTCGTTCGGCGCCTCCATCCGGGCTTTCATCCCTGAGCTGGAGGGCTACCACGTCGTGGCGCCGGCGACGGGCTCCTTCGACATCGGCCAGGGCCCGGCGGCCGACACCCAGGTGACGGCCTTCACGGGCGGCGTGCTGAATCCCACAGCCGGTTTCCGGGTCGGCGACTTCTCCCCGGACTGCGACACCCTCACGATCAAGATAGACAAAGCGGCGATGCACCGGCAGCTGGAGATCATGCTGGGCAGGCCCGTGCACCGGCACGCCGACTTCAGGCCCGCCTTCGACATCTCCCGGGGAGCGGGCCGCAGTTGGGCGGACCTGGCCCGCTGGGTCGCACTCGACGCGAGCAGCCCCGACGGACTGCTGCAGAGCCCCATGATCTGCGGCCGGCTCGAACAGACCCTGCTGGAGGGCCTGTTGCTGGCGACCGACCACCGCTACCGCGAGGCGCTGGACGCGCCCCCGCCCAGCATGCCCGCCATCGCCGTCAAACGCGTCATGGACGTGGTGCGCGACAACCCGGCCGAGCCCTGGGACGCGAACCGGCTCGCCGCCGTCGCCCACGTCAGCCTGCGCACGCTGCAAGAGGCCTTTCGCTCGCAGGTGCGCATGACGCCCATGGGGTACGTGCACGAGGTGCGGTTGCAGCGCGTACGGATGCTGCTGCGCACCGCCGAGCCCGGCGAGATCACCGTCAGCGAGGTCGCCTACCGGTGGGGCTTCGTCCACCTGGGCCGGTTCGCCCAGCGCTATCGGGTCCGGTTCGGCGAACCGCCCTCCCGTACGCTCGCCGCCGGGTGGCGCACCGCGCGAACCGGATAGCGGCTCCGCGCGAACCGGCGAGACCGGCGCACCACGCAGGCCGTACGTTCCTCGTACCGCCCCGTTCACGAGATGTCGCGGACGATGGACGACGTCGGCGTCGCCCACCCGCCGCTCCCCTCCATCCCCTGTCCGGTGGCGGACCTGGCGCAGGCAATGCGGGAGCGCCTGCACGCCCTCGGGCCCGGCTGCCCACCCTGTCAGCGGCGCCGGGCCCGGGACCTCGCCGCTTCGGCGACGCCCCGCTCCCGTCGGCCCTACGGCTCCAGCACCGGCAGCAACTCCGGCAGATGCCCGTCCGAAGCGCGGGCGGAGTGCACGCGCTCCTCGGGGACCTCTCCGTAGAGCGTCGTGCGCGGCTTGGCCGGGCGGCCCGCCGTGTCGGCGACGGCGATGAGGTCCTTGACCGACTTGTACGAGCCGTAGGAGGAGCCCGCCATCCGGGAGATGGTCTCCTCCATGAGCGTGCCGCCCAGGTCGTTGGCGCCCGAACGCAGCATCTCGGCCGCGCCTTCCGTGCCGAGCTTCACCCAGCTCGTCTGGATGTTGGGGATGTGCGGGTGGAGGAGGACGCGCGCCATGGCCGTCACCGCGCGGTTGTCGCGGGTCGTCGGTCCCGGCCGCGCGATGCCGGCGAGATAGACCGGCGCGTTGGTGTGGATGAACGGGAGCGTCACGAACTCCGTGAAGCCGCCGGTCTCCTGCTGGATCGAGGCCAGGGTCCTGAGGTGGCCGAGCCAGTGGCGGGGCTGGTCCACATGCCCGTACATCATCGTCGAGGAGGACCTGAGACCCAGCTCGTGGGCGGTCTTGACGACCTCGATCCAGGTCGCCGCCGGCAGCTTGCCCTTCGTGAGAATCCAGCGGACCTCGTCGTCGAGGATCTCGGCCGCCGTGCCGGGGATCGAGTCGAGACCCGCCTCCTTGGCCGCCGTGAGCCACTCGCGGATGGACATGCCGGTGCGCGAAGCGCCGTTGACGACCTCCATCGGGGAGAAGGCGTGGACGTGCATGCCGGGCACGCGCTCCTTGACCGCCTTCGCAATGTCGAAGTACGCCGTGCCGGGCAGGTCCGGGTGGATGCCGCCCTGCATGCAGACCTCGACCGCGCCGACGTCCCAGGCCTGCTGGGCCCGGTCGGCGACCTGGTCGAGCGAGAGCGTGTACGCGTCGGCGTCCGTGCGGCGCTGGGCGAAGGCGCAGAAGCGGCAGCCGGTGTAGCAGACGTTGGTGAAGTTGATGTTCCGCGTGACGATGTACGTGACGTCGTCGCCGACCACCGACTTGCGGATGTCGTCGGCGATGCCGCAGAGCGCGTCGAGGGCGGGTCCTTCCGCGTGCAGGAGGGTGAGGGCCTCGTCGTCCGTGAGCTTCGTCGGGTCGTCGGCCGCCTGCTTCAGGGCCGCGCGTACGTCGCCGTCGATGCGTGACGGCTCCATGCCGGGGACCGCCTGCTCGCGCAGCGCCTCCCAGTCGCCGTAGACCACGTCGAAGTCGTCGCGGCGATCGGACGTACGGCCCTCGGTGTCGATGGTGCGGTGCAGGTCGGTGCGGCCCGACGACGCGACGTACCCCTCGTCCGGCTCCTGCCAGGGGCGGCCCACGACGGGTGCGTCGGCCACGGCCAGGCCGTCGGCGTCGGCGAGGGCGTTGACGTGCGGGAGCAGCCGCGGGTCCAGCCACGGCTCGCCGCGCGTCACGAACTCCGGGTAGACGCACAGCCGTTCACGCAGCTCGAAGCCGACCTCCGCCGACTGCCGCGCCAGCTCCTCCAGCTTCGGCCACGGCTTCTCGGGGTTCACATGGTCGATGGTCACCGGGGAGACGCCGCCCCAGTCGTCGATGCCCGCGCCGATGAGGCGTGCGTACTCGCCGTCGACGAGGTTCGGCGGGGCCTGGATGTTCCCCGACGGGCCCATGATGTGCCGGGCGACGGCGACCGTCGCGACGAGGTCGTCGAGCTCGGCGTCCGGCATGCCGCGCATCGCCGTGTCCGGCTTGGCGCGGAAGTTCTGGATGATGAGTTCCTGGATGGCGTGGTACGAGCGGGCGGTGCGGCGCAGCGCGAACAGCGAGTCGGCGCGCTCCTCGTACGTCTCGCCGATCCCGATGAGGAGACCGGAGGTGAACGGCACGGACGAGCGGCCCGCGTCCTCCAACACCCGCAGCCGTACGGCCGGTTCCTTGTCGGGCGAGCCGTAGTGCGGCATCCCCGGCTCGGACCACAGCCGCTCGGCGGTCGTCTCCAGCATCATGCCCATGGAGGGCGCGACGGGCTTGAGCCGCTGGAAGTCGGTCCAGGACAGCACCCCCGGGTTGAGGTGCGGCAGCAGCCCCGTCTCCTCCAGGATCCGGATCGATATGGCGCGCACGTACGCGATGGTGTCGTCGTACCCGTGCGCGTCGAGCCACTCGCGGGCCTCGGGCCAGCGGTCCTCCGGCTTGTCGCCGAGGGTGATCAGGGCTTCCTTGCAGCCCAGTTCGGCCCCCTTGCGCGCGATGTCGAGGACCTCGTCGGGAGACATGAACATCCCGTGACCCTCGCGGCGCAGCTTGCCGGGGACGGTCACGAACGTGCAGTAGTGGCACTTGTCACGGCACAGCCGGGTGAGCGGGATGAACACGCTCTTGCTGTACGTGATGACACCCGGCCGGCCCGCCGCCTCCAGGCCCGCGTCGCGCACGCGGGCGGCGGACGTGGTGAGGTCGGCCAGGTCGTCGCCGCGCGCCTGCAGCAGCACGGCGGCCTCCGTGACATCGAGCGCGACACCGTCTCTGGCCCGTTTCAGTGCGCGGCGCATGGCGTTGGCGGTGGGACGGTCGGCCTCGGGGGGCTGCGGTACGGCGTCCTGATCACTCATGAACCGAGCATACGAGCGCCATCCGGACACTTCGAGGGCGCCCGTCGGTGCCCTTCCCTTGCGGCGGAGTTCACGGCTGAATACAAGGGTTGCGCACGTCACATCGGACACTCTGGGGAGCCGCGAAATGTGCACGGACGACATACACGAGGATGCGGGGCAGGACGGCGAACACGGCATCGGCAGACGCGCCTTGCTCGTGACCGGGGCCGCGGGCGCGCTTACGCTCACGACCATGAGCTTCGCCAGCGCCGCCGACGGCTCGCGGTCCACCAAGACACTGAAGGGCACGCTGCCGCCGGGCGCGCCGGACTACGTCTACCTCCCGGTCGATGTCCCCTCGGGCGTACGCGAGATCAAGGTCTCCTACACGTACGAGAAGGCCACCGGGCTTCCGGCCGGCACCCAGAACAACGCCCTGGACATCGGCGTCTTCGACGAGCGCGGCACGGCGCTCGGCGGCGAGGGCTTCCGCGGCTGGTCGGGCGGCGCCCGCACGGAGTTCTTCGTCCGCGCCGACGACGCGACGCCCGGCTACATCCCGGGCCCGGTCCGGCCCGGCCGGTGGAACATCGCGCTGGGCCCGTACACGGTGGCGCCGGAGGGCCTGCCGTACGAGGTGACGGTGACGCTCACGCACGGCAAGGCGGATCCGACGCCCCGCCCGACGTACCCGCCGCAGCGGGCCCGTGGCCGGGGCCGTGCCTGGTACCGGGGCGACTGTCACCTGCACTCCTGGTACTCGGACGGCCGCCGCACACCGGCCGAGATCGGCGCGCTGGCCCGCGCGGCCGGGCTGGACTTCATCAACACGTCCGACCACAACACGCACTCCGCCCATGCTCATTGGTCGGACGTGGCGGGCGACGACCTCCTCGTGATGATCGGCGAGGAGATCACCACCCGTAACGGCCATGTGGTCGCGCTCGGCACCGAGCCCGGCACGTTCGTCGACTGGCGCTACCGGGCGCGCGACAACCGCTGGGCGAAGTACGCGCAGCAGATCCGCCGCGCGGGCGGCCTGGTCGTCCCCGCGCACCCGCACGCGACGTGCATCGGCTGCGGCTGGAAGTTCGGCTTCGGCGAGGCGGACGCGGTCGAGGTGTGGAACGGCCCGTACACGCCGGACGACGAGGTGTCCCTGGCGGACTGGGACAACACCCTGGTCGCGTACGCCCGTTCAAGGGGCCGCACGGGCTGGATCCCGGCGATGGGCAACAGCGACGCGCACCGCGACCCGGACCGCGTCGGCGGCCCGCAGACCGTGGTCCTGGCGGACGACCTGAGCCGCGAGGCCATCCAGGCGGGCATCAAGGCGGGCCACTCGTACGTGGCGGAGTCCTCGTCGGTCGAGCTCACCTTCACGGCGACCGGCGGCAAGGGCGGGTCGGCGGGCATCGGCGAGCGCCTCACGGTGTCCCCCGACGCTCCGGTCACGATCACCCTGAAGGCCAAGGCCTCCCCCGACTGCACCCTCCACATCGTCACGGACCAGGGCACCCTGTTCACGTCGGCGCCCGGCGTGGCCTCGGCGACCTGGAGGACCACCGCGTCCTACGCGGCGTACGCACGCGCGGAGATCCGCCACACCCCCACGACCCAGGGCCTCCCAGGGCCCCTGGCGGCCTTCACGAACCCGATCTTCCTGGGCGCGGCATGACACCCCAGGGCTACGTGCGCTTCCAGTCGCCGCACCGCAACCGGCGGGGCCACTTCACCGGCCTGTTCGGACTCGTCAACAACCTGGCCCGGGACGGTCGGTTGACCGCCGAGCAGGAGTCCTTCCGGCGCGTCAACAACGACTGGTACGACGCCGCGTACCCGGACCCCTCCGCCGTCGACCCCACGGTCTACGACCAGGAGGTCAACCCGGGCGCCGCGGCCTGGTTCAAGCCGTCGGCCACCCACCTCCTCGACCGGGTCCCCGGCTACCTGGAGATCCTGGCCGCCCACGGCGTCGACTGCCACCTGGTGCGCTCGGCCGACCCGGGCCGGGTGCTCTACGAGGACGAGGTGCAGATCGTGGTGGTGCCGCACACCCGTGACAGTGCCTGGGGACCGTCGGCCTAGGGCTCCTCCACCACCAGCACCGGCGTCTTTCGGTTCAGGACCTCGCCGCGGAAGAACGCCGGGCTGCGGCGGCCCATCACCAGCATGATGACCACGCCGACGAGCAGCAGGCCGACGCCGATCACGAAGACCGAGCCGATGCCGAGGACCGAGGAGCCGCTGCCGTACGCCGGGTTCCACATGTCGACGAGGGTCTTGATGAAGACGGCGGACAGGAGGACGCCGCCGAGCAGCGGGAAGAGGCCCTTGAAGGTGAGGTCGCGGACCGAGCGGCGCAGTTCCGCCTTGAAGTACCAGGCGCAGGCGAAGGCCGTCAGCGCGTAGTAGAAGCAGATCATGAGGCCGAGCGCGTAGATCGTGTCGACGAGGACGTGCTCGGAGACCAGCGTCATGACCGTGTAGAAGACGGCCGTGGCGACGCCCGCGGTGACCGTCGCGCGGCCCGGCGTGCGGAACTTCGGGTGCACGCGCGCGTACGACGCGGGCAGCGCCTCGTACGTCGACATGGCGAGGACCGTGCGGGCGACCGGGATGAACGTCGTCTGGAGGCTGGCCGCGGCCGAGGCGAGGACGGCGACGAAGAGGAGGATGCCGAGGGTCGGGCCCATCACCGGGCCCGCGAGCGCGGCGAAGACGTTGTCGGAGGTCTCCGGGTTGGCGAGGCCGAGGCCCTTGCCGCCGGAGCCGACGATCATCTGCGCGGCCACGCCCGTCGCCAGGTACGAGCCGACCAGGACGACCATCGCGATGAGCGCGGCGCGGCCCGGCGTCTTGTCGCTGCCGATCGTCTCCTCGTTCGCGGTGAGGCAGGTGTCCCAGCCCCAGTACATGAAGATCGACAGGGACAGGCCCGCCGTGAACGCTCCGAAGGACCGCACCGAGAACGGGTTCAGCCACGACCACGAGAAGTCCACCGAGGTCCCGGCGAAGTCCGCGGAGCCCGCCTTGGCCACCGCCATCACGACGAAGACGGCGAGCACCACCAGCTGGAGTCCGACGAGCGTGTACTGGACGCCCTTGGTCGCGGTCATGCCCCGGTAGCTGATCGCCGTGGCGGCCGCGATGAGGACGAGGCACGTGAGGATGTGAACGGCCTTGTTGTCGTCGAGCGCCGCCACGGTGTCGTTCCCCGTGATCTCGCCGGCCAGCAGCCAGAAGTACGAGGTCGCGACCCCGGCCAGGTTCGACAGGACGATGATCGTCGCGATCACCAGGCCCCAGCCGCACATCCACCCCACGCGCGGACCGAACGCCTTCACGGTCCAGGTGAAGGACGTGCCGCAGTCCGGCATGACCTTGTTGAGCTCCCGGTACGCGAAGGCCACGAGCAGCATCGGCAGGAATCCCGCGAGGAAGACCGCGGGCATCTGGAGGCCGACCTCGCCGGCCGTGGAGCCGAGCGTGGAGGTCAGGCAGTAGACCGGTGCGACCGTGGAGACGCCGATGACGGCGCTGCCGAGCAGCCCGACGGAGTTCCCGCCGAGGCCCTTGCCCCCGCCGCCGGCGGTGGTGTCTGCGGCCCGCCCCGTCGAGGGCCCTGCGTCCAACTGAGTCATGAACAGGACGTTAAGTCCTGCGGTTTCCACATCTGGCTGGATCTGGCAGGGATTGTCACGACCGCGACGGCTGGCGATCCATGGGCAATTCGGGCATGCGCCCCGCCGATCCCAGGGATTTCATTCAGCCTACCGGTAGATCACAAGGCAAGGCGCCCGGCGTTCGATATTCGGTAATCGAAGCCGGGTCCGTTTTCGCCCGATTCAAAATTTTCCCGTGCCGATTGCGTCACGCGCCGCGCCACTCGCCGTACGTCACTCGCCTACGTCACTTCCGAAAGCGGAGGAAGGCCGCGGGCACGATATAGATCAGGGAGAGCGAGCCGAGGGCGAGGACGATCTCGAAGGGGCCGCTGACCGCGTCCACGAGGTGCTGGTAGCCGGACGGCTGCCACCCCTGCTCGCGCAGGTGCTGCACCTCTAGGCCGGTCAAGGTGTACGAGCCCACGCCCCACCAGGAGTGCAGGACCAGGCCCGAGAGCCCGAGCCAGTACAGCATGAAGCCCTGTCTGGGGCCGCCGCGTCTGGCCAGCGAGAACGCCAGGCCGATCAGGCACGCCGCACCGGTCACCCGCGTGAACCCCATGAGGGTGGCGTCGGCCATGAGGACGAGCAGCGAGCCGAGGCCCGCGGGCACCAGCCACATCAGCCCGAGCGTCGGCCGGCCCAGCAGCCCGCCACCACCGTTCCCGTTCCCGGCCCCGGCGGCCGGCCCGGACCGCGCTCCCCAGGCCCCCGCTCCCCAGGCTCCGGCGGGAGGGGGAGTACCGGGCCCGCCGCCGTACGCGTACGGGGGCGGCGGAGCGGCCTGCGTGGCCGCCCCGTGGAATCCGTTGGAGGGGCCCGGCGGGGGCGAGGGCGGCGGCGGGGTCGAGGGCCCCGACGAGGCCCCGGCCGGCTGCGTCGCGGCGCCGTGGAAGCCCGGCCCCGCCCCGCCGTCGTACGCGGTGTGGCCGGGCCCGAAGCCCGGCTCCTGCCCCTGCTGCGGGACCTGGTGGGCCTGCTGGGCCTGCCCCTGCCCCTGAAGTTCGGTGTCGGCCCGCGCCTCCAGATTCAGAAGCTGCCCCGACGTACGGGCAATCAGCGAGGCGACCTGCGCGGGCAGCCACGTATCGCTCGTCACGTCGTGCGTACGCGCCCGGACCACGAGCTGCCCCGCGTCCGGCCGCCGCTCCGGCTCCGGGTCGAGGCAGTGCCGGATGACGTTCCGCAGCTCCTCGGCCACACCCGGGAGCTGCGGGTCGAGGCTGCCCCGGTGCGGCTGGACGCCGGTGGCGGCGAAGGCGAGCGTGAGCCCGAAGCTGTAGACGTCGGTCGCGGCGGTCACCTTCTCGCCGTACGCCTGCTCCGGCGACATGTAGGCCGGGGTGCCGATCCGCGCCCCGGTCGAGGTCAGCGCGGCCGAGGTCAGCCCCGCGTCGAGCGCCGCGTGCACGATCCCGAAGTCGATGAGGCGCGGCCCGTCGGCGGACAGCAGCACGTTGGACGGCTTGAGGTCGCGGTGCACGAGCCGGTCGCGGTGCACATGCTCCAGGGTCTGCGCGAGATCCGCCGCAAGCCGCCACAGCGATTCGGCGGGCAGCGGCCCGAACCGGTCGACCGAATCCTGGAGGGAGGGCCCCGACACGTACTCCGACGCGTACCAGGGGTGCCGCTCCTCCAGGCCGGTGTCGACGACCGGCACCGTCCCCGGCGCCCCGACCCGCCGTACGACGTCCGCCTCGCGCCGGAAGCGCTCACGGAAGCCCGGCTGAGCCGCCATGTCGGCGTGGATGAACTTCAGCGCGACGGAGCGGCCTCCCGCGTTGCGGGCCAGATAGACCCGCCCCATGCCGCCCTCACCGATCCGCCCGAGCACCCGGTATGTACCGACCGTGCGCGGATCCTGCGCCTCCAGCGCCTCCATGGAACCCCCGGTTCCGCCGTAGTGACCATCTACAATTGCGCATTTTCACATGCCCAGTTGTAGACACGCAGCGGAGTGGCCCGTGGGTTCCGTGGGGCTGGTGGTGCTTCAGTGGAGTTATCCCGGCCAGACGATCGACTGCCACTCGCTGTACGCGTGCAGGGCGTACGAGCCGACGTCCCGGCCCACCCCGCTCTTCTTGAAGCCGCCGAACGGGGCCTCCATGTTCCGGCCGATGGTGTTCACGCCGACCCCGCCGGCCCGCAGCCGCCGCGCGACCCGGAAGGCGCGCGCGACATCGCCGGACCACACGTAGTCGATGAGGCCGTAGTCGGAGTCGTTGGCGAGGGCGACCGCCTCGTCCTCGTCGCCGTCGAAGGGCACCACGGCGACGACGGGCCCGAAGATCTCCTCGCGCACCACCCGCATGTCGTTGGTGCAGTCGGCGAGCAGGGTGGGAGCGACGTAGAACCCCTCCTCAAGAGCGGGCCGCTCGCCGCCTGCGACGACCGTCGCGCCCTCCTTGCGCCCCAACTCGACGTACGACTCGACCCGTTCACGATGCGCCGCCGAGATGACGGGCCCGAGGACGGTCCCCTTCGTGCGCGGGTCGCCGACCTTCATGTAGCCGATGTACGCGGTGAGTTTGGCGACGAACTCGTCGTACACGGACCGGTGCACGATCGCCCGTGTCGGGGCGGTGCAGATCTGCCCGCTGTAGAAGGCGTACGTGGTGCCGATGCCGGCCACCGCCGAGTCCAGGTCGGCGTCGTCGAGGACGATCGCGGCGCCCTTGCCGCCCAGCTCCATCAGCTGCCGCTTCATGGACCGGCCGCAGACCTCGCCGATGCGCTGACCGACGGCGGTGGAGCCGGTGAAGCTGACCATGTCGACGTCGGGCGCATCGACCGCGGCCTCGCCGACGGCGACCTCGGTCCCGCTCACGACATTCACGACACCGGCCGGAACTCCCGCCTCCTCCAGCGCGGCCGCCATCCGGAACACCGACAGCGGGTCCTGCGGCGCGGGCTTCACGAGCACGGTGTTGCCCATGGCGAGCGCGGGGGCGATCTTGCCGGCCGGGTTGGCCCACGGGTTGTTGTAGGACGTGATGCAGGTGACGACGCCGACCGGCTGGCGCACGGCGAGCGCGCCCGTCACACCCGCCTTCCCCATCGGTCCGGCCTCGTTGATCTGCGGCGTCATCGCCTCCTCGACCGGTTCCAGGGCGCCCTTCGCGTACCGCCGGAACCGCGAGACGCCCACGGCGACCTGCATGCCGCGCGCGGTCCCGGTCGTCGCCCCGCTCTCCGCCTGCGCCAGCTCGGCGTTTCCGGCGAAGTCCCGCTGCATGAGGTCGGCGGCCCGGTCGAGGATCGCGGCCCGCTCCTCCGGCTTCGTACGCGACCAGGGCTCGAAGGCGTCGCGGGCCGCGCGGGCGGCGTCGTACACCTGCTGCCGCGAGGCTTCGGGGGCGTGCCCGACGACGGTCTCGCGCGCCGGGTCGACGACGTCGTAGTGCCCGGCGCCGGGCTCGACCCACTCGCCTCCGATGAACAGCCGCTGGGACTCGGTCACTTGGTACCCACCGTCCGGGTGTCGGCGCCCGACCGCAGCACCTTGCCGGGCACCGCGCCGCTCACGACGTCGCCGCGCATGGCCTCGACTCCGTTGACCCACACGGCCGTTATGCCGATGGCCTTCGAGTCGAGCCGGGGGCTGTCGCCGGGCAGATCGTGCACGAGCGTCGCCTTCCCGGCATCGATGGTCTCGGGGTCGAACAGCACCAGGTCGGCGTGGAAGCCCTCCTGGATCCGCCCGCGCTCCCGCAGCCCGAAGAGCTGCGCGGGATCGTCGGTGAGCATCTTGACGGCCTCCTCCAGGCCGAGCAGCTTCCGCCCCCGCAGGCAGTCCCCGATGAACCGGGTCGTGTACGGCGCACCGCACATCCGGTCCAGGTGCGCGCCCGCGTCGGACCCGCCGAGCATGACGTCCTCGTGGTTCCAGGTCTCGGCCCGCAGTGCCCAGGAGTCGGTGTCGTTGTCGGTCGGCATCGGCCACAGCACGGTGCTCAGCCGGTCATTGGCACAGATCTCGACGAGACACTCGAAGGGCTCCTGCCCCCGCTCGGCGGCGATGTCGTTGACGACCCGCCCGGTCAGGCCCTCGTTGGCCTCGGAGTACGTGTCCCCGATGACGTAGCGCCCGAAGTTCGCGAGCCGCCTAAAGACGCCGGCCTCCTTGCTGTCGGCGCGGCGCAGCATCTCGCCCCGCACCTCGGGGTCCCGCAGTTTGGCGATCCGCTCGTCGACGGGCAGCGCGAGAACCTCGCCCCACCCGGGTATCAGATTGAGCGCGCAGAACGTCCCGAGGCTCATGTTCATCGGGGTCAGGATCGGCATCGTCAGGGCGACGATCCGGCCGCCGGACTTCCGGGCCCGCTCGCTCGCCTCCAGCTGCCGCGGCACCCGCTCGGGCACGGCGGCGTCGATGGTCAGCACGTTCCAGTTGAGCGGCCGCCCGGCGGCGGCGGTCATGTCGACGAACAGCTCGATCTCGTCATCGCTGAACTGGTCGAGACACCCGGCCACGATGGCCTCGATCTGCGTCCCCTCGTGCTCGCCGACCGCCTTGCTGAGCGCGATCAGCTCGGCGGGCTTCGCGTGCCGGGAGGCGACGGGCTCGCCGTCCCCGTCGGAGTGCGAGGACGACTGGGTGGTGGAGAGCCCCCAGGCCCCGGCATCCATGGCGTCCTTCAACAGCTGGACCATCTGCTCCAGTTGTTCAGCACTCGGCTGCCCACCGACGGCATCGGCCCCCATCACATACCGCCGCAGGGCACAGTGCCCCACCATGAACCCGGCGTTGACGGCGATCCGCCCGTCCAGCGCGCCCAGATACTCCCCGAAGGAGTTCCACGTCCACGGAGCGCCCTCTTCGAGGGCGACCAGCGACATTCCCTCCACCCTGGACATCATCCGACGCGTGTAGTCGGCGTCACCGGGCTGCTCCGGGTTCAACGGGGCGAGCGTGAACCCACAGTTGCCACCGGCGACGGTGGTCACGCCGTGATTGAGCGAGGGCGTGGCGTACGGGTCCCAGAACAACTGGGCGTCGTAGTGCGTGTGCGGGTCGACGAAGCCGGGCGCGAGCACGAGCCCCGAGGCGTCCTCGCTGCTGCGGGCGTCCTCGGCAACCTGTCCGGGCTCGGCTATGACGGCGATCCGCCCGTCCCGAATCCCGACATCAGCAGTAAAGGCGGGCGCACCGGTCCCGTCGACAACGGTGGCGCCCTTGATGAGGTGGTCGAACATACGACGACGTCTCCTTTCGGGATTCGCAACATTCCAAGCCCGGCTTCCGGCACTTCAAGCCCCTGCGGCGATTGAGCAGCGGGGTCCGGGGCAGAGCCCCGCGACGTCAACCACGACAAGGCCAAAGGCCCCGGCTCCCGTCCGGGAGGGGAAGCCGGGGCCGGCTCAAGACGGACTACGCGGCCGACCGGAACCTGGTCGTCCGGTGGACCGGATCCGTATCGATCTTCGGAATCACGTGCTCCCCGATCAGCTTGATCGAGTTCAGCGTGTCCTCGTGCGACACCCCGATGGGCAGCCCGAACGACAGCTGGTCCGCCCCCGCCTGCTCCCACCGCTTGCACTGCTGCAGCACCTCGTCCGGGTCACCGCAGATCATCAGCTCCTCGGCGATGAGCAGCTCGATGATCTCCGCGGAGTAGTCCGGAAGCAGCTCCGGCCACTCGGGGATACCCTCGGGCCGCGGGAACGTGTCGTGGTACCGGAACAGCAGCGACTGCAGGTAGTTGAGCCCACCGCCGACCGCGATCTGCACCGCCTTCTCGTGCGTCTCCGCGCAGATCGCCGTGGACGTCACCATGACGTTGTCGTTGACGAAGTCACCGATGGGGTCCGGGTCCTGGATGGCGGTCTTGTACTGCTCCAGGACCCACTCCATGTCGGAGACCTTCTGCACGCTGAAGCCCAGCACGCCGAGCCCCTTCTTGGCCGCCATGGCGTACGACGGCGGCGACCCGGCCGCGTACCACATGCCGGGGTGCGACTTCCCGTACGGCTTGGGAAGGATCTTGCGGGGCGGCAGCTCCCAGTGCTTGCCCTTGAACCCGACGTACTCGTCCTGGAGCCACATCTTCGGGAACTCGCGGATGGTCTCTTCCCAGATCTCCTTGGTGTAGTTCATGTCGGTCACACCCGGCATGAACCCGAGGATCTCGTGGGAGCCGGCGCCGCGTCCGCTGCCGAACTCGAAGCGCCCCTCGCTGAGGTGGTCGAGCATGGCCACCTTCTCGGCGACCTTCACCGGGTGGTTGACCGGCGCGAGCGGGTTGAAGATGCCGGACCCCAGGTGGATCCGGTCCGTCGCGTGCGCCAGATACCCGAGGAACACGTCGTTCGCGGAAAGGTGCGAGTACTCCTCCAGGAAGTGGTGCTCGGACGCCCAGGCGTACTTGAAGCCGGACTTGTCAGCCTGGATGACGTACTCGGTCTCGTTCATGAGCGCGCGGTGCTCGGCCGTCGGGTCGGTCAGCGCCTGCTTGCCCAAGTATCCCTGTACAAAGAGCCCGAATTCCAAGGAGGTTCACCGTCCTCGTCAGTTTCTGACGCATCGTCAGATTGGTTGGATCGACTGTTCCACCGCGTCCGCCGACCGTCAATACCTGACGCATCGTCAGCTACGTTCGTCCGGCCGGGGAACGCGGTCACAAAACGCTGACCCCTGCCAGCCACCCTCCGTCCACCACGAACGGCTGCCCCGTGATGTACGCCGAGTCCTCCTCGGAGCTGAGGAAGAGCGCGAGCCGCGCGACCTCCTCCGGCTTCCCGACCCGGCCGAGCGGCACGAGCTTGCGGTACAGCTCGTCGAGCGCCTGGGCCGCCTCCTCCGTGTTCGCCTCCGGGTCCAGCTGGGAGGGGTTGCTCATGGCGGTGTCGATGGCGCCGGGGCAGACGGCGTTGACGCGGATCTTCTGCGCGGCCAGCTCAAGCGCGGCGACCCGCGTGAGCCCCACGATGGCGTGCTTGGTGGCGGTGTACGCGCCGACGTACGCCATGCCCGTCACCCCCGTGTACGAGGAGGTGTTGACGATCGACCCACCGCCCGCCGCACCGATCTCGGGCGCGACGGTCTTGATCCCCAGGAACGCCCCCACCTGATTGACCTGGATGATCTGCTGGAACTCGTCGAGCGGCGTCGAGACCAGCTCGTTGAACCGCAGGATCCCCGCGTTGTTCACGAGCCCGTCGATCTTCCCGAAGGCGGCCTTCGCCGAGCCGACGGCGGCGACCCAGTCCTCCTCCTTGCTCACGTCCAGGTGCACGTAGACGGCGTTGCCGTTGCCGAGGTCCTTGGCGACGGCCTCGCCCTGATCGTCGAGCACGTCGGCGACAACGATCTTCGCCCCTTCCGAGGCGAAGAGCCGTGCCTCCTGCTCCCCCTGTCCGCGCGCCGCACCGGTGATGAGGACCACGCGTCCGTCGAGCTTGCCCATGCGTCAAACCCCTTGCCTTGTCGGTCAGTTGAGGTCGTTCAGGTGCGGAGCGGTTTCGGCGGCGAAGGCCGCCATCTGGTCGGTGAGTTCCTCGCGGGTGCGGCTGCGGAAGCGGATCTGGATCTGCCGCACGCCCATCGCGGCGTAGGCCCGCAGCGACTCGGCGATCGCCTCGCCCGGCCCGGACAGCGTGCGCCGCCCGACGTCCCACGTCGGCTCGCCCATGTACAGCGGCTCGGTGATGGCGCCCACGGTGAACGGCGTCTCGATCCCGGCCTCGGCGCGCAGCCGCCGCAGCTTCTCGATCTGCTGCGGGAGCCGGCCCCTCGGGTCGCCCTGCGGCAGCCAGCCGTCACCCTTGAGCGCGGCGCGGCGCACGGCGGGGGCGGAGGAGCCGCCGACCCAGATCGGCACCCGCCGCTGGGCGGGCCTGGGCCGCTGCCCGAGCCCCTCGAACTGGAACAACTCCCCCTTGTGCACCGGGAATTCCTCCGGCCCCAGCGCGGCCTTCAGCGCGTCCACGCTCTCGTCGAGCACGGCGCCGCGGCGGGCGAAGTCGACGCCGAGCGCCTCGAACTCCTCCTGTACGTGCCCGGCCCCGACGCCCAGGACGAGCCGCCCGCCGCTGAGGTGGTCGAGGGTCGCGTACTGCTTGGCCGAGACGAGGGGGTGCCTGAGGCCCACGATCGCGACGTGGCTGAGCAGCCGCACGCGTTCGGTGACACCGGCCAGGAAGGCGAGCGTGGCGACGGGGTCGTACCAGGTCGTCGACATGGCGTCGGCGAGCCGGCGCGGGATGGCGACGTGGTCGCAGCTCGCGATGTAGTCGAAGCCGTCGCGGTCGGCGGTGCGGGCGATCTCGGCGAGATCCTCCACACCGGCGCCCGCCTCCCACGGCTCGGCGTAGACGGTGCTCTGGGATTGGACCGGAAGCTGCATTCCGTAGGCGAGCGAAGCCATGAGAGCCCCTGCCGGTAGGTTTCCTGACGGTCCGTCACATTCGGCGGATGCGGAACATCCTCACGTCTGACGGCCCGTCAGGCAAGGGTTGGTGACACCCGGCCTTGCCAACCCGCCGGGCCACCCGCCCCCACGCCACGGGGCTCTGCCCCGGACCCCGCGCCTCAATCGCCGGCGGGGCTTGAGCTATCAAGCCCCTGCGGCGATTGAGCAGCGGGGTCCGGGGCAGAGCCCCGATCTTTCAAGCCGCTGCGGCGATTGAGGACGGATCAAGCCCCACCCTCGGACGAGAGCCCGCGAGGGCCGGGGCAGCGCCCCGAGGCCGCAACCCCGTCGCCGGGCACCCGATCAGGGCCTCCAGCACCCATCCCGGTCCAGACCGAGCAGGTCAATCGCATTGCCACGGACGATCCGCTCCACCACATCCGGCGCCAGATGCCCCATCTGCGCCTCCCCGACCTCCTTCGACTTCGGCCACGTCGAGTCGGAGTGCGGATAGTCGGTCTCGTACAGGACATTGGCCACCCCGATCGAGTCGAGGTTCTTCAGCCCGAACGCGTCGTCGAAGAAGCAGCCGAAGACGTGGTCGGCGAAGTACTCGGACGGCGGCTTGCGGACCTTGTCGGCGACGCCGCCCCAGCCCCGGTTCTCCTCCCACACCACGTCGGCGCGCTCAAGGATGTACGGGATCCACCCGATCTGCCCCTCCGCGTACATGATCTTCAGCTCCGGGAACCGCTCGAACTTGCCGCTCATCAGCCAGTCCACCATCGAGAAACAGCAGTTCGCGAAGGTGATGGTCGACCCGACGGCCGGCGGCGCGTCCGGCGACGTGGAGGGCATCTTGCTGCTGGACCCGATGTGCATCGCGATGACGGTCCCGGTCTCAGCACACGCGGCCAGGAACGGATCCCATTCGTCGCCGTGGATGGACGGCAGACCGAGATGCGGCGGGATCTCGGAGAACGCGACCGCCCGCACCCCGCGCGCGGCATTGCGCCGCACCTCGGCCGCCGCCAGCTCCGGGTCCCACAGCGGCACGAGCGTCAGCGGTATGAGCCGCCCCCGCGCCTCGGGCCCGCACCACTCCTCCACCATCCAGTCGTTGTACGCCCGGACGCCGAGCAGCCCGAGCTCCCGGTCCTTGGCCTCGGTGAAGGTCTGCCCGCAGAAGCGCGGGAACGTGGGGAAGCAGAGGGCGGACTGGACGTGGTTGACGTCCATGTCGGCGAGCCGCTCCGGCACGCTGAACGACCCGGGCCGCATCTGCTCGTACGTGATGACTTCCAGCTTGATCTCGTCCCTGTCGTAGCCCACCGCGGTGTCGAGCCTGGTCAGCGGCCGGTGCAGGTCCTCGTACACCCACCAGTCGCCGATCGGCCCGTCGTCACCGGGGTTGCCCATGACAGGCGCGAACTTCCCGCCCAGGAAGGTCATTTCCTTCAGGGGGGCGCGGACGACGCGGGGCCCGGTGTCGCGGAACTTCTTCGGCAGCCGGTCGGACCAGACGTTCGGCGGCTCCACCGTGTGGTCGTCGACGGAGATGATCTGCGGGAAGTCGGCCGGGTTCAGAGGCGTTTGAGCGTTTCGAGTGCTTTCTGTCTCCGTGGTCTCCATGGGCTCACGGTAGCGCCGATCTGACGACCCGTCAGCTAGTGGGGGCCCAGTGGTTCCCGATGGCTCACGCGTGAGGTCTCTGTGATGGGTGCCCTCCACGGCTGACGTATCCGCCAGGAACAAGGCAAACTGGCGGGAGTTGTCTTTGATGTGTGCGCAACACGGCGCGCCGGTTGGACGGCGCGACAGAATGACGTGTGCGGACGTGGCAGCAGGGAGCAGGGAAGATGGTCGGTGGACCGCGGGTGCCGGAGCAGCGGCGCGTTGCCCTGCCCGAGGAACCCTCGGACGCGGCCCCGGCCGTCGGCGCCGACCTGCGCTTCAGTGTGCTCGGACCGGTCCGGGCCTGGCGCGGCGAAGAGCCCCTGCCCACCGGCTCCCCGCAGCAGCGCGCCCTCCTCGCCGCCCTCCTGCTGCGCCAGGGCCGCACGGCGACGGCGGCCGAACTCATCGACTCCGTATGGGGCGAGGACCCCCCGTCGCAGGCGCTGGCCGCGATCCGCACGTACGCCTCGCGGCTGCGCAAGATCCTCGGCCCCGGCGTCCTGGAGACCGAGGCGGGCGGCTACGCCCTGCGGATGGCGCGGTCCGACGCCCTCGACCTGGCGGCCGCCGAGGATCTCGCGGCGCGGGCCGAGCGGGCGCGGCAGTCCGCCGACCTGTGCCGGGCGCGGACGCTGGCGAACGAGGCGCTCGACCTCTGGGACGGCGAGCCGCTGGCGCACGTACCGGGACCGCACGCCGAGACGGAGCGCGCCCGCCTGGAGGAGTGGCGCCTCCAACTCCTCGAAGCGCGCCTCGACATGGACCTGGAGCAGGGCTGCCACGCCGAGGCCGTCTCGGCGCTCACCGCCCTGACCGCCGACCACCCGCTCCGCGAGCGGCTGCGCGAACTGCTGATGCTCGCGCTCTACCGCTCGGGCCGCCAGGCGGAGGCCCTCGCCGTCTACGCGGACACCCGCCGCCTCCTCGCCGACGAACTGGGCGTGGACCCGCGCCCCGGCCTCTCGGAGCTCCAGCAGCGCATCCTCCAGGCGGACCCGTCCCTGTCGGAGCCCTCGGCACAACCGCCGGAGCCCGCGCAGACGCCGCAGCGCCCGGCCCAACTCCCGGCCACCGTCCCGGACTTCACGGGCCGCGCGTCCTTCGTGACGGAGCTCGGCGAGACCCTCGCCTCCGCGTCCTCCGAGTCGGGCACAGGATCCGTGATGGCGGTCTCGGCGGTGGCGGGCATCGGCGGGGTCGGCAAGACCACCCTCGCCGTGCACGTGGCGCACGCGGCACGCGCCGCCTTCCCCGACGGCCAGCTCTACGTGGACCTCCAGGGCACGAGCCCGCGCCCCGCCGAGCCCGAGACGGTCCTGGGCTCCTTCCTCCGCGCCCTCGGCACCGCGGATTCCGCGATCCCGGACTCCCTGGAGGAACGCTCGGCCCTGTTCCGCTCGGCTCTCGACGGCCGCCGGACCCTGGTCCTCCTCGACAACGCGCGGGACGCCGCGCAGGTCAGACCGCTGCTGCCGGGGACGGCGGGGTGCGCGGCGCTGATCACGGGCCGGGTGCGGATGGTCGACCTGGTCGGCGCGCACCTGGTCGACCTGGACGTCATGTCCCCCGACGAGGCGCTGCTCCTCTTCACCCGCATCGTCGGCGAGGAGCGCATGACATCCGAGCGCAAGGCGGCGCTCGACGTGGTCGCGGCCTGTGGCTTCCTCCCCCTGGCGATCCGCATCGCGGCCTCCCGCCTCGCGGCCCGCCGCACCTGGACGGTGTCGGTCCTCGCCGCGAAGCTCGCGGACGAGCGCCGCCGCCTGGACGAGCTCCAGGCCGGCGACCTGGCGGTCAAGGCCACCTTCGAACTCGGCTACGGACAACTGGAACACCCCCAGTCCCGCGCCTTCCGCCTCCTCGGCCTCGCGGACGGCCCCGACATCTCCCTGGCGGCGGCCGCGGCGGTCCTCGACCTCGACATCGAGTCGACGGAGGACGTCCTGGAGTCCCTGGTCGACACCTCCCTCCTGGAATCCGCGGCCCCGGGCCGCTACCGCTACCACGACCTCGTACGGCTCTACGCGCGTGCGTGCGCGGAACGGGACGAGACGGGAACGGAGCGGGAGGCCGCGCTGTCCCGTCTCCTCGACTTCTATCTGGCGACGGCGGCGGGGGTGTACTCGATCGAGCGTCCCGGGGACCGGCTGGTGGACCACCTGGCGCCGACCATCCATGCGGGGCTCTCCTTCGACGACCGGCAGACGGGCCGTGACTGGCTGTACAGCGAGGCGGTTCCCCTCCTCGCCTGCGCCAGGCAGGCGACCGGGAAGGGGACCCTGCGCCGAGGCATCGACCTCTTGTGGGCGGCCGTCGATCTGGCCGAGTCGGGTGCGAACGCGAAGGAGTACGAGGCGACCGCCGCCCTGCTGCACGAGGCCTCGCAGACGATGTCCGACGTCCGCGGCGAGGGCAGGGCCTGCGTGGTGCTGAGCAACGCACGGCTCTTCTCGGGCTCCTTCGGCCGTTCCGAGCAGGAGGCGCACCAGGCGCTTGCCCTCGCCGAGTCCCACGACGACCCGCTGGCGCGCTGCTGGGCGGCCAACATCCTGGGGAACATCGCCTTCTACCAAAGCCGCCATCAGGAGGCCGAGGTCTACTTCAACCGGGCCATAGAGGAGTTCAGGACGTGCGAGGACCTGGCCGGCTCGGCCAGCCCCCTCTGCAATCTGTCCCGGATCCACCTGGCCACCGGCCGAGCGGACTCCGCGGTCACCCTCGCCCGGCAGGGCACCGAGATCTACGAGCGGCTCGGCCACTCCCTGCGGGTCGCGAACGGCCGCTACGCGCTGGGGCTCGCGCTGGGCAGCACGGGCCAACACGCGGACGCCACAGAACAGTTGGAGCAGGCGCTCGCCATCTTCCGAAACAGCCGCCAGCGGCTCTGGGAGGGCATGGCCCTGTGCCGGCTGGCCGAGGTGGACCTGAACGCCAACCGGCCGACGCGCGCCGCGAGCAACGCCGAATCGGCGCTGACGATGCTGCGCGGCATCGGCGGGGCGTGGCGCCGGGGCAACGTGCTCACCGTTCTGGGCAAGGCACTCAGGGGCCTGGGCCAATCGGGCCGCGCCGAGGTCTGCTGGCGCGAGGCCCTCGACATCTACGAGGAACTGGGCTCGCCGGAGGCCGCTGACGTACGGTCACTCCTGGCGCCGGCCACGGCGTCGTAACGAGTGGCGGCCTCAGCCGCGACGCTTCCTCGAAGCGGTCCCTCGAAGCGGTCCCTCGGAGCGATCCCTCGGGACGTTCATCGTTCGTTTATCGCGAGGGTGCAGTCTCAATGTTGCCGGGCCGTCGCGTCGGGGGGCAGACGGACCGCCGGATGGGCCGCTTCACCTGAAGTCCGGGTGGGTGGCCGTGGTCCAACCGGCCGCCCTCGGGGGAGCGGCCGGTTGGGCTCGTCCCAGTCACGCCCAGCACGCCCACAGGGGAGGCATCACCATGAGCACAGAACCAGACCCGATCGTCGAGCCGAACAACACCCACGTCACGGGTGGCGAGGACGGCGAGGAGATCCAGCCGCTCAACACCCACGTGACCAGCAAGCCGGCCGTTGTCGACGCGGACGACGCCGAGGTGAAGCCGGACAACACGCACGTGACGTCCGAGCCCAGCTAGACCACATTCCCGACGGGGATCGGCCGCGGCGGACCGGAGGGGGAACCGCCGCGGCCGAGGTGTGTCCGGAGCCGGTGCCAACAGGCCTCAAGCGCCCAGCACCCTGCTCTCCACCACCGGCAGCCCCTTGTCCCACCAGTGGTCATAGCGCCGGTACGCCCCCGGATCCCGCTCCGCCAGCAGGCGGGCCACACCCCGCGCCTCCGTGTCGAGGCCGGACCACGTGGCCCTCGGCAGCGGCCGGAACGCGCCCACCTCCACACCGCCGCCGTCCGCGGCGAGACGCCAGACGCCGGCCACGTATCCGTCCACGAGGACCGTCGGCAGCACGTCCCCGTTCACCCGGGTCACGTGCTTGCGATACTCCGGCGGGAGCACCCGGCCCCGGTCCGCGTACGCGAGCAGGATGCTGTCCCACATCGCCATGAGGCGCGGGGGCGCGGGCACATCGGGCCCGGGCAGTGCCCCGCCCGGCACGTCGTACAGCACCTCGCCGCCCGGCCCGGTCAGCCGCTCCAGGTCCTCGTCGAGCGCCGCCCGCACCCGGCCCTTCTGCACGAGGGCGAACTGGGCCATGTCCGCCACGGACGCCGGGCCGAAGCCCGACAAGTAGCGGCGGATCAGGGACCGCAGACCCGCGGCCATCGACTCCGGGTCCCGCAAACGCGGGCGCCTCCCCGCCTCCGCCGCCACGAACAGCTGCCGCTTGTCGGATGCGTACGACCACGGCGAGCCGGCCACCGGCGCGTGCCACAGCGGCGCGTACTGGCGCAGCATGCGGGAGGCCGTCACCAGCTTCTCGCCGTCCGGACCGGCCCGACGCGTGAACCACTCCGTCAACTTAGCCGCCGTACAAGGCTGTTCGGCGACCCGCAGCAGCTCCGGCAGCAACGCGTCCGCGTCCTGCGCCACCAACCCCGATGCCCGGAACCGCGGATCACCAAGGCGCGCGCCCCGCACCGTCGGCTCCACGGCCGCCCGGAAATCCCGGTAGTCGTCGACATGCACCGCGTGCAGCGTGATCCGCATCAGCGTCGACTTCACCGCCCGGAAGCCGCCGAACACCGCGTCCAGGTCCCCCGGTTCGAACCCCGCCACCCGGTTCCACAGCGCCACATACGGCGAAGCGGGCTGCTGCGCCTGAAGCGCGACAACCCGCCGTAGTGCCTCATCGGCCCCGACGGCCGCCCGGTCGAGCAGCAACTGCCTGGCCAGAGTCGACCTGTTGAGGCCCCGCGCGGAGATCGAGTTCGTGGTCATGCCGGAATTCTTCCGGCACGGCCCGCCCCGCGCACCCCGCGCGCGCCGAAAACGTTCAGTCCAGCTTGCGTGCCACTTCCGTGGCCCAGTACGTGAGGATCATGTTCGCGCCGGCCCGCTTGATGCCGAGCAGCGACTCCATGATCGACTTGTCGCGCTCGATCCAGCCGCGCTGTGCCGCCGCCTCGATCATCGCGTACTCGCCGCTGATCTGGTACGCCGCCACCGGCACATCGGACGCGTCGGCCACCCGGGCCAGGATGTCGAGGTAGGGGCCCGCCGGCTTCACCATCACCATGTCGGCGCCCTCTTCGAGGTCGAGCGCCAACTCCCGCAGGGACTCCCGGACGTTGGCCGGGTCCTGCTGGTACGTCTTGCGGTCACCCTGGAGCGAGGAGCCGACGGCCTCGCGGAACGGGCCGTAGAAGGCGGAGGAGTACTTCACCGTGTAGGCGAGCACGGCGACGTCCTCGCGGCCGATCTGGTCCAACGCGTCGCGGACGACCCCGATCTGACCGTCCATCATGCCGCTCGGGCCGACGATGTGGGCGCCCGCGTCCGCCTGGACCTGCGCCATCTCCGCGTACCGCTCCAGCGTCGCGTCGTTGTCGATCCGGCCCTGCTCGTCGAGGACGCCGCAGTGGCCGTGGTCCGTGAACTCGTCCAGGCACAGGTCGGACATGACGAGCAGGTCGTCGCCGACCTCGGAACGCACGTCCCGCAGCGCGAGCTGGAGGATGCCGTCGGAGTCCGTGCCGACCGTGCCCCGGCCGTCCTTCTTCTCGTCCAGCGGCACACCGAACAGCATGATCCCGGAGACGCCCGCCTCGGCGGCCTCGGCCGCCGCCTTCTTCAGCGAGTCACGGGTGTGCTGATACACGCCCGGCATGGAGCCGATCTCCACCGGAGCGTCGATCCCCTCGCGCACGAACGCCGGGAGGATCAGGTCGGACGGATGCAGCCGCGTCTCGGCGACCATGCGCCGCATGGTGGGAGTCGTCCGCAGCCGCCGCGGCCGCGAACCGGGGAAAGAACCGTACCGAGTCACTGAACCTGTCACCTCTACCTACCTACGGGAAACCCGTGAAAACAGAAGGGCGGGCACCCGGACCCGTAAGTCCGGAAAATGCCCGCCCCACACTCTTCCTTACGGCGCCGCGCGCCTGCGCCGCGACCCCGGCCGCCGCTCGCTCGGCCGCGTCACCGGGTCACCGGCCTCGATGGCGGCGACCCTCCGCTTCGCCCCGAAGTCCGCCAGCGCGGCCGCCAACTTCAGCACCGACGGCTCGGGAGCCATCACGTCGACCCGCAGGCCGTGCTCCTCGGCCGTCTTGGCGGTCGCCGGGCCGATGCAGGCGATCACCGTCACGTTGTGCGGCTTGCCCGCGATGCCGACCAGGTTCCGCACCGTCGACGACGAGGTGAAGAGCACCGCGTCGAAGCCGCCGCCCTTGATCGCCTCACGCGTCTCCGCCGGCGGCGGCGACGCGCGCACGGTCCGGTACGCCGTGACGTCGTCGACCTCCCAGCCCAGCTCGATGAGCCCGGCGACGAGGGTCTCGGTCGCGATGTCGGCACGCGGCAGGAAGACGCGGTCGATCGGGTCGAAGACCGGGTCGTAGGGCGGCCAGTCCTCCAGCAGACCGGCGGCCGACTGCTCGCCGCTCGGCACCAGGTCGGGCTTCACGCCGAAGGCGATGAGGGCCTGCGCCGTCTGGTCACCGACCGCCGCGACCTTGATCCCGGCGAAGGCGCGGGCGTCGAGCCCGTACTCCTCGAACTTCTCGCGGACGGCCTTGACCGCGTTCACCGAGGTGAAGGCGATCCACTCGTAGCGGCCCGTCACCAGGCCCTTGACCGCGCGCTCCATCTGCTGCGGCGTGCGCGGCGGCTCGACCGCGATGGTCGGCACCTCGTGCGGCACCGCACCGTAGGAACGAAGCTGGTCGGAGAGCGAGGCCGCCTGCTCCTTCGTACGCGGGACGAGCACGCGCCAGCCGAACAGCGGCTTCGACTCGAACCACGACAGCTGGTCGCGCTGGGCGGCTGCGGAACGCTCGCCGACCACGGCTATCACCGGTCGGTTGCCCTCGGGCGACGGCAGCACCTTGGCCTGCTTCAGGGTCTGCGCGATCGTGCCGAGCGTCGCCGTCCAGGTCTTCTGCCGCGTCGTCGTACCGGCGACCGTGACGGACAGCGGGGTGTCCGGCTTGCGGCCCGCCGCCACCAGTTCACCGGCCGCGGAGCCCACCGAGTCGAGCGTCGTCGACACGACGACCGTGCCGTCGGACGCGCCGACCTCGGTCCAGCAGCGCTCGGAGGCGGTGACCGCGTCCACGAAGCGGACATCGGCGCCCTGCTGGTCACGGAGCGGCACACCGGCGTACGCGGGCACGCCCACGGCCGCCGCGATGCCGGGCACCACCTCGAAGGTGATGCCGGCGCTCGCGCAGGCGAGCATCTCCTCGGCCGCGTACGTGTCGAGGCCGGGGTCACCGGTGACCGCACGCACGACCCGCTTGCCGCCCCGTGCGGCCTGCATGACAAGATTGGCCCAGTCCCTCAGAGCCGGGACCACAACGGCAGTTGACGGGCCGTCAGGGGTCACCGCACGCTCCGGGGCGCCCGTGGCGTCGAGGACGGTCACGCCGGCCTTGGCATGCGTCCGCACGACGTCGAGCACTTCAGGCTCGGCGATCAGCACATCCGCTCGGGACAGGGCCTCCACGGCCCTGAGGGTCAGCAGTCCCGGATCTCCGGGACCCGCACCCAGGAAGGTGACGTGCCCAGGTGTACAGGCGGTCGATACAGCGGTGGTGGGGCTCATCGTGCTCGCTCCCCCATCAGACCGGCCGCACCCTTGGCCAGCATCTCGGCGGCGAGTTCCCGCCCGAGTGCCAGCGCCTCGTCGTCCGACGAGGGCACGGGACCGGTGGTGGACAGCTGCACCAGCTCGGAGCCGTCGGTCGAGCCGACGGCGCCGCGAAGGCGCATTTCCTTGACAATCTGCCCGTCGACCAGCAGGTCGGCCAGTGCACCCACAGGTGCGCTGCAGCCGGCCTCCAGGGCGGCGAGCAGGGATCGCTCGGCGGTCACGGCGACCCGCGTGAACGGGTCGTCCAACTCGGCGAGCATGGCCACGAGTTCGCGCTGTTCGGCGGCGCACTCGACAGCCAGTGCCCCCTGGCCGGGGGCGGGCAGAATCATGTCGGTCGGGAGGAACTCGGTGACTTCCTCACTGCGACCTGTACGGCTGAGCCCCGCGGCCGCGAGGACCACCGCGTCCAGCTCGCCCTTCTCGACGAAACCGATCCGGGTGTCGATGTTCCCACGGATCGGCACCGTCTCGATCCGCATGCCGTGGGAGCGCGCGTACGCGTTCAGCTGCGCCATGCGACGCGGCGAACCGGTACCGATACGGGCGCCTGCGGGCAGATCCGTGAACTTCAGTCCGTCGCGCGCGATCAGCACGTCCCGCGGGTCCTCGCGCACCGGTACGGCGGCGAGGGCCAGCTCCTCGGGCTGCGCGGTCGGCAGGTCCTTGAGGGAGTGCACCGCGAAGTCCACCTCGCCCCTGGCGAGCGCGTCGCGCAGCGCGGTGACGAAGACTCCGGTACCGCCGATCTGCGCGAGGTGCTCGCGGGAGGTGTCACCGTACGTGGTGATCTCCACAAGCTCGACCTCGCGGCCGGTCAACTGACGTACGGCTTCGGCCACATGCCCGGACTGGGCCATGGCCAGCTTGCTGCGCCTGGTGCCCAGCCTCAGGGCTTTCTCGGCGGTCATGCCGGGCCTCGATTCTTGCCTTCTGCTTCGTGGGGGGTGGCCCGGGAGACGGCCGCGACCGTCTCCTGGTCCAGGTCGAACAGGGTCCGCAGGGCGTCCGCGTACCCGGCACCGCCGGGCTCGGCGGCCAACTGCTTGACCCGTACGGTCGGCGCGTGCAGCAGCTTGTCCACCACGCGCCGCACGGTCTGGGTGATCTCCGCGCGCTGCTTCTCGTCGAGGCCCGGGAGCCTGCCGTCGAGCCGCGCGATCTCGCTCGCCACCACGTCCGCGGCCATCGTGCGCAGCGCGACGACGGTCGGCGTGATGTGCGCGGCCCGCTGCGCGGCACCGAACGCGGCGACCTCGTCGGCCACGATGGACCGCACCAGGTCGACGTCGGCGGCCATGGGAGCGTCGGCGGAGGCATCGGCGAGCGACTCGATGTCGACGAGGCGGACCCCGCCGATCCGGTGCGCGGCCGCGTCGACATCGCGCGGCATCGCCAGGTCGAGGAGGGCGAGCGCCACCTGCCGTACGGGCTCGGGGGCGCGCTCGCGGCGCATCTCCGGCACCCGTCCGGCGACGGCGAGGGCGGCGATGGTCGAAGCCTCCGAGGCCTCGACCGGCCGGACCTGCTCGCCAGGGGCGTTGTCGACCCAGGCGCCGTGCTGCTCCAGGGCGGCGGCGTCGAATCCCGCGACCGCGGCCTCGCCCTCCACGGAGAAGCCACCGCGCACCGTCTCGACGGAGCCGCCGTCCGCCGCGGACCGGCCCGGGGCCGCGGCCGGTGCGCTCGGCACCTCGCTGCCCGCGGTCGGCGTGCGGCCCGCGACGGCGGAACGCACCGCGTCGGCGGTCAGCACGAGACCGGTCGCGCCGGTGCAGGAGATGGCGACGTCGGCACGTGTCAGTTCGTCCGCGACGGCGTCCATCGCGACGGCACGGGCGGCGGTACCCGCTTCGCCCAAGATCTCAACGAGCCGGTCGGCGCGCTCCATCGTCCGGTTGGCGACGACGACCTCGGCCACTCCGGCCCGCGCGAGCGTGGCCGCGGCCAGCGAGGACATCGAACCGGCGCCGATCACGAGGGCTCGCTTGCCCTGCGCCCACGCGTCCACCGGCTGCCCGGCGGCGAGCTGCTCGAGGCCGAAGGTGACGAGCGACTGCCCGGCACCGTCGATCCCGGTCTCCGAGTGGGCGCGCTTGCCCACGCGAAGCGCCTGCTGGAAAAGGTCGTTGAGGAGCTTGCCCGCGGAGTGCAGCTCCTGGGCCCGCGCGAGCGTGTCCTTGATCTGGCCGAGGATCTGGCCCTCGCCGACCACCATCGAGTCGAGCCCGCACGCCACCGAGAACAGGTGGTGCACCGCCCGGTCCTCGTAGTGCACATAGAGATAAGGGGTGAGCTCTTCGAGGCCCACACCGCTGTGCTGGGCGAGCAGCGTCGACAGCTCGGCGACACCGGCGTGGAACTTGTCCACGTCCGCGTACAGCTCGATGCGGTTGCAGGTGGCGAGCACGGCGGCCTCGGCGGCCGGTTCGGCGGCGAGCGTGTCCTGCAGCAGCTTGGCCTGGGTGTCCGTGTTCAGCGCGGCGCGCTCCAGGACACTGACGGGGGCGCTGCGGTGGCTCAGACCGACGACGAGGAGGCTCATGCCGGCATCACGGCGGGCACGTCCCCGTCGGGTCCCTTGCGGTCGGCGTTGTTCTTGGCGGCGGCGGGCTTGGTGACCTTGGCGGCCGGGCCCTCGACGCCCACCGCGCCCTCGGCCTCGTCCACCGGGCTCTCGCCGGCCTTGCGCTGCTCGTGGAAGGCGAGGATCTGCAGCTCGATGGAGAGATCGACCTTGCGCACGTCGACGCCGTCGGGAACGGAGAGCACCGTCGGCGCGAAGTTCAGGATGGAGGTGACACCTGCGGCGACGAGCCGGTCGCAGACCTGCTGCGCGGCGCCGGCCGGGGTCGCGATGACGCCGATGGAGACGCCGTTCTCGTCGATGATCTTCTCGAGGTCGTCGGCGTGCTGCACGGCCATGCCCGCGACGGACTTGCCGGTCATCGCCGGATCGGCGTCGATCAGTGCCGCGACGCGGAAGCCGCGCGAGGCGAAACCACCGTAATTGGCAAGCGCCGCACCGAGGTTACCGATACCGACCATCACGATCGGCCAGTCCTGCGTGAGGCCCAGCTCGCGTGAGATCTGGTAGACGAGGTACTCGACGTCGTAGCCCACGCCACGGGTCCCGTACGAACCGAGGTACGAGAAGTCCTTGCGCAGCTTCGCGGAGTTGACCCCCGCGGCGGCCGCGAGCTCCTCGGAGGAGACCGTGGGTACCGAACGCTCCGACAGAGCGGTGAGGGCTCGGAGGTACAGCGGAAGCCTGGCGACGGTGGCCTCGGGAATTCCTCGGCTGCGGGTCGCCGGTCGGTGAGTTCGGCCAGTTGCCACGGTGCTCCTGCGGGTAGAGCGGGGCTGTGGGCGGCACCCTGCTACTCGACCGCCCCGTCGAATGCAGGCTATGTCTTTGTGAACGCGTGCACAAAGATGGTGTCCGATTTGCCCGGCCAACGTGACCGGGCTCACGCGCGCCCCGCGCGCATCCCTGGAACCGGCGCGCAGGTAGCTTCGTTGCTCACCTGTGGGGGCCAAAACGGCACACTCTCCTCAACGTTGCCAAGATCCACGCCCCCGAGACCAAAACCGCCCCCGATCCTAAGCGACTTTTAGGACCAGTTGGACTCGTCGGTCAGTGACCTGTGCGACCGGTCCGCCACCGACCTGGGGCGTTGTGCGCGGTCCGTCACCGAGTGAGCGCGCGCCGCAGCCGCTCCTCCTGAACACGCCAGAAGTCGTGCTGCGCTCCGTCGACGAGAACGACCGGGATCTGTTCCCAGTACTTGCGGTACAGCTCCTCGTCCTCGGTGATGTCCTTCTTCTCCCAGGCCGCTCCGACCTCGGCGCACACCTTCTCGATCACCGACTGTGCGTCGTCGCACAGATGACAGCCGGGCTTCCCGATCAGCGTGACGATCCGCTCACTCGGATCCTTCTTCTCGCGCGTACGAAAAATGGGACTCATACCGGCCATTCTCGCCCCACCCAGGGCCCTCCTGTCGCCGAGAATTCACGTGCGGACAGCCTCCCGAAACCCGCGCGACTCCGGAACCCCCGAACAGACTGGCTATGCTCACGACATGGCCGCTCTCGGATGGCTCACACCCCGTAGGCGCTCCGCCACCGCGCGGAGCGTGCTGGCAGGCGAGGCTTCGGCCGAGGCCGCCCGCAAGTCCTCCCAGGAGCTGGAGGACCAGGCGCCGCCGGTCGACGAGGATGCCCGGGAACCGGAGTTCCCGGTCGCGGGCGACGACAAGGCCGCCGCCTTCTTCGACCTGGACAACACCGTGATGCAGGGCGCGGCGATCTTCCACTTCGGCCGCGGCCTCTACAAGCGGAAGTTCTTCGAGCGCCGCGAGCTGACCCGATTCGCCTGGCAGCAGGCCTGGTTCCGGATCGCCGGCGTCGAGGACCCCGAGCACATGCAGGACGCGCAGAACAGCGCCCTGTCCATCGTGAAGGGCCACCGCGTCGCCGAGCTGATGTCCATCGGCGAGGAGATCTACGACGAGTACCTGGCGGAGCGGATCTGGCCCGGCACCCGCGCCCTCGCCCAGGCCCACCTGGACGCGGGCCAGAAGGTCTGGCTGGTCACCGCGGCGCCCGTGGAGATCGCCACGGTCATCGCCCGCCGCCTCGGCCTGACCGGCGCGCTCGGCACGGTCGCCGAGTCCATCGGCGGCGTCTACACCGGCCGGCTCGTCGGTGAACCCCTGCACGGCCCCGCGAAGGCCGAGGCGGTCCGCGCGCTCGCCTCCGCCGAGGGCCTGGAGCTCGGCCGCTGCGCCGCGTACAGCGACTCGCACAACGACATCCCGATGCTCTCGCTCGTCGGGCACCCGTACGCGATCAACCCGGACGCGAAGCTGCGCAAGTACGCGCGCGAGCGTGACTGGCGGCTGCGGGACTACCGCACGGGCCGCAAGGCCGCGAAGGTCGGCCTCCCCGCCGCGGCGGGCGTCGGCGCGGTCGCGGGCGGTACGGCGGCGGCGATCGCGCTGCACCGGCGCCGTCGCTGACGGTCGGTCGCCGACGGTCACCGGGCGGCCGGGGACGACATTCCGAACGTCTTACCCGTGTCCCGCTCCCGCCAGTCCCGTAGCTACCACTCGGCCACAACACGTCACCACCAGAGCCGGAACTTGAACGTAATCGATCAACAAGTGGTCACTCTCTGGTACTTGAAACGTCGTCGAGCGACTACAGAAGTGACGTAACCGGTGATTTGAGCAACTGGGTGTAGTGCTCCCTGCACGAAGCGTTATTCTCCTCAGACGCAAACCGGTACCCACACGTCAGCACGACGGGTGAACGGTCCCGCACTGCACGTGATGGAAGCTCTGCCTCTGGGAGTCCCGTGTACCCACACGTCGGGGTTGACGCCTCGGGCCTGGCAACGCTGCACGCGACGGTCGTGGACCGCTTGCGCGGTTTCGTCCCCACCGCGTACGCCGTCCCCGCCCTCGCCGCTGCGGCAGCGTCGGCCATGCCCGCCCCTGCCTCGCCATGTTTCGCCATGGCCGATTCGACCGCGGCCACCGTCGGCAGACGGGCCCGCTCCGGGTCCGCCGGTGCCTCGGGCACCGCGGCCCGATCGGCCACACCTACGGCCCGCCGTCCCGCGGCCGACAGCGACAGTGCCCGCATGATGGACCTGGTCGAGCGCGCCCAGGGGGGCGAGGCCGACGCGTTCGGCCGGCTCTACGACCAGTACAGCGACACTGTCTACCGCTACATCTATTACCGCGTCGGCGGAAAGGCGACCGCGGAGGACCTCACCAGCGAGACCTTCCTGCGCGCACTGCGCCGCATCGGCACGTTCACCTGGCAGGGCCGCGACTTCGGCGCCTGGCTGGTCACGATCGCGCGCAACCTGGTCGCGGACCACTTCAAGTCGAGCCGCTTCCGCCTCGAAGTGACCACGGGCGAAATGCTCGATGCGAACGAGGTGGAGCGTTCCCCCGAGGACTCTGTCCTGGAGTCCCTCTCCAACGCGGCCCTGCTCGACGCGGTGCGCCGACTCAACCCACAGCAGCAGGAGTGCGTCACGCTGCGCTTCCTGCAAGGCCTGTCCGTCGCCGAGACCGCTCGCGCGATGGGCAAGAACGAGGGCGCGATCAAGACCCTCCAGTACCGGGCGGTGCGCACCCTGGCACGACTTCTTCCGGACGACGCCCGCTGAGCCCGGCCGCCTCTTCTTCAGCCCTGGGGCCGTTACTGCCCGCAGTCCCCAACTCACCTACGGTGAAAGAGAGATGGGATCGCGCTCGGATCGCCTTTCGCGCGTAACCCAAGTACCGAGCCGCTCGTTGTGCGGGATGCAGGCTCCCTGCGGTCACTCCCGACCGGGATGCACTCACTCGTTGGTGTGTATCCGGGACCGGGGGTGCAACCCCAGGACCCCCTGGGGAGTCGACCGTCATGATTGAGAGGAGGTGCCGCCAGTGATCGCGAACGTATCGGCACACCGGCGGGCGAACGCCTTCGCCCAGGCCCTGGAGGACCAGTCCGACCAGGACCCGGCGGCGCAGCAACCGGAAGAAGAACCGGCCGCCCGGCGCAGCGATGCGGCGGCGGCCGAGGAGGGCGGGCTGCTGTCCCTGAGCTCGGCTCTCGGCGAGCTGCCGAAGCCGGAGTTCGACCCCGAGGTCAAGGTGGTGCAGCGGGCTCAGCTCGTCGCCGCCATGGAGGCCATGGTCCAAGAGGGCGGCGCGGCCGCCTCCGTACCGAAGCAGCGCCAGGGCAAGGGCGCCCACCGGGCGAGTCCGCTGCGGAAGCTGCGGCCCCGCTCCCGCCTGACCAAGGGCATCGCGGCGGGCGGGCTCACGGTCGGTGTGGCCGCGGGCGCCTTCAGCGGTGTGGCCGCGGCGTCGTCCGGCGCACTGCCGGGTGACCACCTCTACGGCCTGAAGCGCGGGATGGAGGACCTCAAGCTGGGCATGGCGCACAGCGACTCCGACAAGGGGCAGGCCTACCTCGACCAGGCGTCGACGCGGCTGAGCGAGGCGCGGCGGCTCATGGAGCGCGGCCGCAGCGGCCAGCTCGACCACGAGTCCGTGGGCGAGGTCAGGCGGGCGCTCTCCGGGGTGCAGTACGACGCCTCCGAGGGCCACAGGCTGCTCAGCGACGCGTACAAGCGTGACGGCGCCCTGGGCCCGATCCAGGCCCTCTCCACCTTCTCCGACGCGCACAGGCAGAGCTGGACGGCCCTGAGCGACCGCCTGCCGGTCCAGCTCGGGGACGTGCGGGACCAGGTGAGTTCGGTCTTCGACGCCATAGACGAAGAAGTCGGCCCGCTGCGCTCCCTGCTGCCGCGGACGCCGGACAAGAAGGGCGGCTCGACGAGCCCGGGCGCCGGCCAGGGCGGTACGTCGCCGGGGACGCCGGACACCGGCAGCTCCACGCCGTCCGGCTCCGGCTCCGCCTCCGAGGACGGCAAGACGTCGACGAAGCCGAAGCCGTCCACGTCCGACACCGGCAAGGACGAGGAGGGCCTGCTCGGCGAGAACACGGGCGGCCTCCTCGACCCACCGAAGGACAAGACGACCCCGACTCCTTCGGACGGCAGCCCGGGCTCCAACACGGGCACGGGTTCCCCGAAGCCGGACGTGACGGTGCCCCCGCTGCTCCCGGGCCTCCTGCCCGGCCTGGGCGTCGACGGCGAGGACGCGAAGTAGTTCCTACGAGGAGGGGGTGCGGGGATCTTTCCCCGCACCCCCTCCTCGTGGTTCCGCTCTGGTTCCGCTCAGAAGAACACCGACCGCCGCTGCACCAGCAACTTGTAGAGCGTGTGCTGGATCTGTTCGCGGACCTGGTCCGTCAGGTTGAACATCAGCATCGGGTCCTCCGCCGCCTCCGGCGGGTAGCCGTCCGTCGGGATCGGCTCACCGAACTGGATGGTCCACTTCGTCGGCAACGGCACCGCACCCAGCGGCCCCAGCCACGGGAACGTGGGCGTGATCGGGAAGTACGGGAAGCCGAGGAGCCGCGCCAAGGTCTTGGCGTTGCCGACCATCGGGTAGATCTCCTCCGCCCCGACGATCGAGCACGGCACGATCGGCGTGCCGGCGCGCAGCGCCGTCGACACGAAGCCGCCCCGCCCGAAGCGCTGCAGCTTGTACCGCTCGCTGAACGGCTTGCCGATGCCCTTGAAGCCCTCCGGCATGACGCCGACCAGCTCACCGTTCTCGAGCAGCCGCTGCGCGTCCTCGGCGCAGGCCAGCGTGTGCCCGGCCTTGCGCGCCAGCTCGTTGACCACCGGCAGCATGAACACCAAGTCGGCCGCGAGCAGCCGCAGATGCCGGTCGGCCGGATGGTTGTCGTGCACGGCGACCTGCAGCATCAGGCCGTCCAGCGGCAGCGTCCCGGAGTGGTTGGAGACGATCAGGGCCCCGCCGTCGGACGGGATGTTCTCGATGCCCTTCACCTCGACCCGGAAGTACTTCTCCGCGATCGGCCGGAGCAGCGACATCAGGACCTGGTCGGTGAGTTCCTCGTCGTAACCGAACTCGTCGACGTCGTAGTCCCCGGTGATCCGCCGCCGCAGGAACGCGAGCCCACCCGCGATCTTCCGCTCCCAGCCGCCGCCCTGCGACGGCTCGGCCGGCTCCTTCGGCCCCGCTTCGGGCGTGGATTCGGGCTGCGGCTGCTGCAACGGCCGCACCTCTCGCACGGCCACGGGTTCGCCCTTGCGCCGCGCGCCACCCCCCGGGCCCCGGCCGCGGCGCGCGGCACCCTTCGCCGCCGCCCCTCGCGACCTGTCGTCGTCGAACGGAATGACCTTGGCGTCCGCCATCGTTGATGCGCTCCTCAGTTGGCGCTCTGCGTCGGGGGGTGGCTGGGACCTGTGCGGGCATCGCCCAGGAAGGGCAGCGCGGCGATCCGGTCGACGGCCCCCGCGAGGGCGTGCGGCGGCAGCAGTCCCGGACCCCGGCCGCGTACGAACTCCGCGAAGGCCTCCGCGGTCGTGTACTTGGGCTCGAAGCCCAGTGTGTCGCGCATCTGGACCGTCGACACCACCCTGCCGTGCGTGAGCAGCCGGATCTGTTCCGGCGAGAAGTCCGTCGCCCCCAGCGTACGCAGCGCGCCGCCCACCCAGGTCACGGCGGGGAGGAGGACCGGGACGGTCGGCCGGCCGAGCCGCCGCGAGCACTGCGACAGCAGCAGCACGCCGTCACCCGCGACATTGAACGTGCCGCTGTTCAACGTGGATCGGGCCGGCTCGTGCGAGGCGATCCGCAGCACCTCGATCACGTCGTCCTCGTGCACGAACTGCAGCCGCGGGTCGTAGCCGAACACGGTCGGCAGGACCGGCAGCGAGAAGTACTCGGCAAGCGGCGAATCCGCCGTCGGACCCAGGATGTTGGCGAAGCGCAGCACGCACACCGCGACATCGGGGCGGCGCCGGGCGAACCCGCGCACATAGCCCTCGACCTCGACGGTGTCCTTGGCGAAGCCGCCGCTCGGCAGCGACTTGGGCGGCGTCGTCTCGGTGAAGACGGCCGGGTCGCGCGGCGCGGAGCCATAGACGTTCGTACTGGACTTCACGACGAGGCGCTTCACGTTCGGCGCCTTCTGGCACGCGCCGAGCAGCTGCATCGTGCCGATGACGTTGGTCTCCTTGACCGTGCCGCGGCCGCCGCTGGCCAGCGGGGTCCCCGTCACGTCCATGTGCACGACCGTGTCCACGGCGTACTCGGCGAGCACCCGCGCGATCGTCGGCTGCCGGATGTCGGCCTGCAGGAAGTCCGCGCCGCCCAGATGGTGCGCCGGCGGCACCGCGTCCACGCCGATGACCCGGTCCACCTCGGGGTCCCGCTGGATCCTGCGTACGAACCGGCCGCCCAGCTGTCGGGCCACCCCTGTCACGAGCACGACCTTGCCCAAGATCAGCGCCTACCTTCCGTCCCAGCCCCGCCGCGCTCCGCAATCACTGCTTGCGGGCCACGTTAGCGGTTCGATGTTGCGCTGTGATGTCTGCTCGATGCAGGAAGTGACGACGGCCACACTCGCGGGTAACGGGAGGTTCCGGAGTGAACATTTGCCTGTTCAAGGGAGCTGTCACCCCGCGTCACCCCACTCGGCCCGCACAACGCAATGTGGCCCTCCCACCGGATGGTGGAAGGGCCACAAGGCGCGCTTTACAGCAGCTGCCGCTTACTTCTTGTTGCGACGCTGCACGCGGGTGCGCTTCAGCAGCTTGCGGTGCTTCTTCTTAGCCATCCGCTTACGCCGCTTCTTAATAACAGAGCCCACGACTACCCTCGCTCACTTCTCGGACAACCCCCGCGGAACGGGGACAATCACTCGGTGCGGGGCTGAATTGGGGCCCACACGACCTACGAGGGGCTAGCCTACCCCGCTCCGAGCGCCGAGCAGAAATCGAGGTCCGCAGGACCCTGTGGATCAGCCGGCGTCCACCCCCACGTAAGAGTCACGGAGGTACTCATGAACCGCGTTCTCCGGGACTCGGAAGGACCTCCCCACCCGGATCGCGGGCAGATGACCGCTGTGCACCAAGCGGTACACGGTCATCTTCGACACACGCATCACCGCGGCGACCTCCGCCACGGTCAGGAACGCCACCTCGGATAGAGGCCTCTGGTCAGCAGCCATGACACACCTGAACCTTCCGCACTCGACGGCCACCGGCTTCCCCTTCCGGTGACTCAACGTCGTTGCGTGCTCACTCCCCAATGTAGAGGCGGGTGATGCGAGTGGGGAAGAGGAGCAGCGATCGGCCGCCTACTGTGACAGACACGCTCGATTGAGTACATAGCGAGTAAGCGGTCGGTAGTAATCAGACCGCACAGCGTCATCAAGTGGAACGACGACGGACACCTGCCCCTCGGCCTCACCGACGAACAGGGCGGGATCGTTCGTATCGGCCAGACCGATGGCGTCGAACCCCAACTGACCTGCACCGCAGACCCATCCGTGGTCCCCGATGACCAACTCGGGCAGCGGTTCGCCGGCCTCTGAGAGCGCACCCAGCACCAGTCGAACCGGGAGCGGTGAATGGGTGTGTGCGCCGGTCTCACTTCGCGCCGGGTACGCGCCCGGTTCGCGCATCAGCGCGACTCCCTGGTCGTAGTCGAGGTTGTACGTGCGTAGGCCGAACCGGGTCGTTATGTCGATACTCCGACCCTGCGCGGGGGTGAGGACGGGGCAGCCCACCGCCGACAGTGCGTCCGCCAACGCGGCGTAGAAACCGAGCAGCCGATGCGGATGCCCCGTCCCGAACAGCACGGGGGAACGGCTGTCGGCGGCCCGGCCGAGGCGCTCCGCAAACGCGTCGAGCGCGGCCAAGGTCCGTTCCGGATCAATGACATCGTGCCCCGTGCGGTGCCCGGGGTCCCCGGAGACCCCGCACTTGTCCGCCATCAGCGCGAGCAGATCCCGGTGCCCCCACGCCCACTCGGGATCGAGCCCGAGCGTCACCCGCGGATCCCGCGCCTCGAACAGGCGGTAGCTCCGCAGACTCTCCTCACGGGAGGTCGCCACGGGCCCGGCAAGCCGAGCCGCCAACAGGTGCGCACGCAGGGCGCCGACGCTCAACACCCTTGTGATGTTGCTGCATTGCCCCCGCCACCGCCCCGAAATCCCCGAAACACCCCACAGTCGGAGTAACCCCGGCAGTACGGTCCCCCCTCACGAGGTGCCCGCGCACATCACGGCAACAGCCCCCGGAGGGGATACGCCGCCTTTCGCGTAGCCAGGACCGCCTGGTCGAGCCGGTCCGCGGGGTCGTACCCCGCCTCCCAGCCCTGATACGACACGGGCCACCGGCCGTCCGTCATCCGCTGCGGGGCCAACTGCCGTGTAAGAGCGAACACTTCCTGCCGCCACCCATCAGGAATCACCGACTCGGGCGCGATCTCCCGCCCGGCCGCGATCCCCACCAAGTGCGTCCACGACCGCGGCACGACATCCACCACGGCGTACCCGCCCCCACCGAGCGCGACCCACCGCCCGTCGGCGTACTCGTGCGCCCACTCATGACACGCGACCTGCACAGCCCGCTGCGCATCCAGGGAAACGGCCAAATGTGCCAGCGGATCCTCGAAGTGCGTATCGGCCCCGTGCTGGGTCACAAGCACCTGCGGCCGGAACTCCGCCAACAACTCCGGCACCACGGCGTGCAGCGCCCGCAGCCACCCGGCATCCCCGGTCCCCGCCGGCAACGCCACGTTCACGGCCGTCCCCTCGCCCGCCCCGTCCGCCCCGGTCTCCTCGGGCCACCCGGTCTGCGGGAACAACGTACGGGGATGCTCGTGCAGCGAGATCGTCAGGACCCGCGGGTCCTCCCAGAACGCGGCCTGCACCCCGTCCCCGTGATGCACGTCCACATCCACGTACACGACCCGCTCGGCGCCCAGCTCCAGCAACCGCGCGATCGCAAGCGCCGCGTCGTTGTACACACAGAACCCGGACGCCGCCCCCGGCATCGCGTGGTGCAGGCCACCCGCGAAGTTCACGGCGTGCAGCGCGTCGCCCCGCCACACGCTCTCCGCGGCCCCCACCGACTGCCCGGCGATCAGCGCGGACACCTCGTGCATCCCGGCGAACGCCGGATCGTCCATGGTCCCGAGCCCGTACGCCGGGTCGGCGGCGTCCGGATCGAGGGACGCGGCCTTGACCGCCTCCACGTAGTCCTCGCGGTGCACGAGCCGCAGCGTCGACTCCCCGGCCGCCTTGGCCGCGACGACATCCAAGTCCCGGTCGAGCCCGAACGCGTCCACCAGTCTCCGGGTCAGATCAAGCCTGACCGGATCCATCGGGTGTCCGGGCCCGAAGTCATACCCCGCTACCGCCGGGTCCCACATCAATTGCGCGCGGCCGCTCATGCCCGCCACCGTATCGGTCCCCCCGCTCCCGGAACGACGGGGCGTACACCAGCGTCATCAGCACCAACACCATCGGCACGAGCATCGCCCCGCGGTAACTCCACGCGTCCCCCAAGGCCCCCACAAGCGGCGAACCGACCAGAAAACCCACGTAGTTGAAGATATTGAGCCGCGCCACCGCCGCATCCGACGCCTTCGGGAACAACCGCCCCGCCGCGGCGAAGGTCTGCGGCACGATCACGCACAACCCAAGACCGAGCAGCGTGAACCCGAGCATCCCCACCCAGGCCCCCGGCGCCACAGCCACCACACCGAACCCACCAGCAGCCACCACGGACCCGAATCGCACCACGGCCACCGCCCCGAACCGCCGCACCCCCACGTCCCCGACGGCCCGCCCCACCAGCGTCATCACCATGTAGACGTTGTACGGAACCGTGGACAGCTGCTCCGAACTCCCCAGCACGTCCTGGAGGTACTTCGCGCTCCAGTTCGAGACGGTCGAGTCCCCGATGTACGCGAAGGACATCACCAGGCAGAGCGGCAGCAGCATCTTGAAGACGACCCCGCCGCCCTGCTCCTGCTCCCGCGCGGCCTCCTCCCCGCCGGCCGCCCGCCCGTCCACGTACCACCGGCTCGCCACGAGACACAGCGGCAACAGCACACACACCACCGGCAGATACGACACGAACAGCGTCAGATCCCAGTGCGCCCCGCCCCACGCGAGCGACGCCCCCACGATCCCACCGAGGCTGTACGCGGCGTGGAAGCCGAGCATGATGCTGCGCCCGTACGCCCGCTGCAGGCTGACCCCGAGCATGTTCATCGAGGCGTCCAGCGCTCCCACGGCCAGCCCGAACGCGGCGAGCGCGACGGCCACTTCGACCAGCGAGTCCCCGGCCCCGACCCCGAGCAGCGCCAGCAGCACGACGGGCTGCGACCACCTCAGCACCCGACTGGGCCGCACCCTCTTCACCAACTGCTCGGTGCCTACGCTCCCGGCCCCGGCGAGGACCGGCACCGCGGCCAGGAAGACGGGCAGCAGTGCGTCGGATATCCCGTACTGATCCTGAATGGCGGGGATCCGGGTCACGAGCAGCGCAAAGGCGGCTCCTTGCGCGAAGAAGCTGAACCCCAGCGTCCCGCGACCCCACCGCAGCCGCCCGCCACCCGTCGTGCCGGCCGTCCCGGCTGTGCCATCGGTCATGGCGGCACAGCGTAGGCGCACGCCTTACCCGTGGGTAGATGGATCACGAAACCATGGGCCGACCGTGACCTGGCCGGCCGAGTCAGCCGAGTCAGCCCAGGAGGCGCGGCAACTCCCGCATGTCGTCGAAGAGTTCCCCGGCCTGGGCGAGCCGCCCGGCCGGCGTCATCGCGGTGTATCCGTAGACATCCATCCCGGCGGCGACGGCGGCCTGCACACCGAGCGGACTGTCCTCGACGACCAGGCACTTCTCGGGCGGCACCCCCATCCGCTCGGCGGCGTACAGAAACAGGTCGGGCGCCGGCTTCCCCCGCCCCACATCCTGCGAGCTGAAGATCCGCTCGTCCGCGAACCACTTGTCGAGCCCCGTCTTCCGGTGCCCGACTCGGATCCGCTCATGGCTCCCGGAGGACGCGACGCAGTACGGCACCCCGTCGGCGGTCAGCCGCTCCAGTACCTCGACGATCCCGTCGACCGGTTCCAGTTCCCGCTCGAACGCCGCGAACACCCGCGCGTGAAAGACCTCGTCGAAGTCCTCGGGAAGCCGCTGCCCGGTCCGCTCCAGGACCACATCGTGCACGCGGTGCATTGCGGCGCCCATGTAGTCCCGCAGGGATTCCTCGTACGAGGTGGGGTGCCCGAGCTCGGTGAGATAGCCGGCCAGGAGCGTATTGGAGATCGGCTCACTGTCGACGAGTACTCCGTCGTTGTCGAAGATGACGAGGTCATAGCGCATGCCCATATCTTCGACCCTAAACGCAGAAAAGCCCGGACCGTATCCCGGCCCGGGCTTTTCCATAAAATTAGTTCGGCGGCGTCCTACTCTCCCAC
>NZ_JAOZYC010000169.1:0-55757 GCF_035798155.1 Streptomyces endophyticus
CAGAGCGGCCGCGCCGCCGGCCATGCCACCGGCGAGACCGCCGGCCATGCCACCGATGCCACCACCCGCACCGGCTCCCGCGCCGCCGCCGATGCCGCCGCCTGCCCCGATGCCGCCACCGACCCCGGGACCGGCACCCGGGCCGGTACCGATGCTGGGGGCGGCACTGTCGAGACCTGTACCGATCTGGGAGGCGTCCGGAATGTCGCCACCTGAAGCGGTGGGCGACTTCAGGCCGTTGTTGTCGAAGTGCGGGATGCCCTTGCCGGATCCGACGCCACTACCGATACCGGTGCCACCAGGAATGCTCGGGTTGGTTCCGCCGCCGCTGGGGACATTCACGTTGCCAGGGCCGCCGCCGGTGTCCACGTTGTGCGGCTGGAAGGTTTGACCTGTGCCACCGCCTTGGTCAAACTGCTTGGACGTCGACGTGTAGGACGCCGCCAACCCCTCCAGCTTCGTAGCGGCCTGCAGCGACGCCTCCCGCTTGGCGCTCATGCTGCCACTCCACGTTTGGATGACCTTGGAGGTTTCCATCCCGGAGGCGATGTCCGCGTCGATGCTGCTCTGGGCTGCATCGGCCGCTTTCATTTTATTGAGGAAGGAAACCGCGGCGCTAGCGCCGTAGGTGCTGGGGGCAGCCAGCACCGCGGCTACATCCGAGGAGTTCATGCTGCCGAAGTAGTCGCTGACGGAGTCCTTCGCCTCGTCCCACCAGCTGACGTCGAGGTCGTCGACCGCAGTCTTGGCGTCGTCGAGCTTGTCCGCGGCATCGAACAACCCATCCGAGGTGAGCTTCGCTGAACTGCCACCTCCGGCGATCTCCTTGCTGATCCTGCCAGCTTCCTCCGCGAACTTCCCGGCGGAGCCCCCCTTCCAGCTCTCAAGGACCTTCTTCACGGCCTTGTTGAACTGCTCCAGGAGACCGCCGTCCCCGTCCGGGCCGACAAGCTCTTCGTGGACTTCCTTCCAGGCCTGCGAAACTTCCCTGAGGAGCCCGGGGTTGGCATTGGCCACCATGCTCTTCAGGGTGTCGAGGTCCTTCGTGTTGAACGGGGTGTCGAAGCCCCTGCCCGAGGCACCCTCGCCTCGGCCGCCCGTTGGTGCGCTTCCCGTCATTTCGCCGTCCCCCTTCAGGCGTTGCGGTTGGCGACGTTTGAGCCACCGCCCGTGTTGTTGGCCTCGGCATCCTGGTACGAGCCGCGAGCGCCGCCGTTCGTTTCCTTGACCGAGTTGTCGGCCTCGGCGTCCTGGTATGCGCCGTGGGCCTTCCGTGTCTTCTGGCCGAACTTGTCGATCAGGTTCTCGATCTTCTCGATCATGTCTTTCTCGATGCGGGTCTTCATGTCATCGTGCGCGGTGGCCAACTTCCGCGCCTCATCGAAGTCCCCCAGCGCTGCACTCGGAACGTACGTCGAGTGCGCCGCCTTACGCTTCGGCCCGCCCATGTCTTTCAGGACCTGGTTCAGTTCCTTGACCACCTGGTCAAGGGCATCGAGATCGACCTCGTACCCGTCAGCCATCGCAGGCCGCCTTCCCCGTTTTCTTCTGTAACTATGAAGTTCTGTTGTGCCGCGTGCAGTTGGACGCGCAGTGACTACCTCAAGAATCGCCTGAGACGCGCCGAACTCACAAGTTCAACACAGGTTCCCTCACAGAACGTCCTCGCCCCGCCGCCGCAGCCAGTCCCGCCGCGCCATCGCGCCCGCCGCGATCACCGCGAGGCCGAGGCCGCCGCCGATCACCAGGTACGTGCCGTAGCGGGAGTTGCGCTCCGCCGGGGTCTCGCCCAAGGTCAGCTTCGCGGCGGTGATCTTCTCGCCGGCGCCGGGGCCCGCGCCCGCCGCTCCCTGTAGGTCCTCGTTGGTGATCTGCTGGGTCGGCGCGGTCTCGTCCTTGACGGCGGCCACGGGGTCGATGACGCCCCAGCCGATGTTGTTGTCGCGGTACGCGTGCGAGCGCGACGCGGTGTCTTCGAGGTGCCAGATGATCTGCTCCGGCGTCCACTTGGGGTGCTTCTGCTTGAGCAGGGCGGCCACCCCGGCCGCGTACGGGGCGGCGAACGACGTTCCCTGGTCGACGCATTGGCCGCCCTGGGGGACGGTCGAGACCATGTCGACGCCCGGGGCCGCGATGTCCACGTGCTTGTTCGGCGTGGAGAACGGGGCGCGTTCGTTGTTGCGGTCGGAGGCCGCGACGGACAGCACGTTGGGGTTGGGGAGGGCCGCCGGGTAGGTGTCGGAGTCCTTGCCGGACGAGCCGCTGTTGCCGGCAGAGGCGACGATGAGGGCGCCCTTGGCCTCCGCGTTGTTCACCGCGGCCTGCAAGGCGGGCAGCTTGGACACGTTCGCCGTCGTGCCCTGGGAGATGTTGATGATCTTGGCGTCCGCCGAGACGGCCGCGTTGATGGCGTCAACCATGGTCGCCAGGTTGCCGCCCTCCTCCGCCGTGCTCGTCTGTAGGGGCAGGATCTTGGCGTCGGGGGCCAGGCCGTGGAAGCCCGAGCCCTTGATCGGCGAGGCCGCGATGATGCCGGCCACCTTCGTGCCGTGGCCGACGCCGTCGGTCGTGGCCTTGGAGCCCTTCGCGAACGACTTGCCGCCGAGGACCTTCCCCGTCAACTGCTCGTTCTTCGTGTCGACGCCGGTGTCGATGACGGCGACGGTCACGCCGTCACCCTTGAGGGACGTGCCCTCCCACAGCTGCTCCGGGATGACGCGCTGCAGCGACCACGGCGTGCCCTTGATGACGTTGCCGCCGAACTGGCAGTCGGTGGACGCCAGTTGAGGATCGTCGTCGGCGACCGCGGGGGTCGCGGTCAGACAGGCGAGTGCGGCCGTCGCCGCGAGCGCCGCCGCCGTGCGGCGCGCGACAGCAGTAGATGCCACGGTGGGTGCCACGGTCTCTGTTCCCCCTATGAGTTCTGCGTTACGAGTTCGGCGTCAGGAGTTCTGCGTCTGCTCAGCGGCCTTGGTCGTCAGGTCGGGGCCGGACGGCAGGAGCTTGGACCACTGGGCGGGCACCGATACCTTGCTCGTCTTCTCGTAGCCGAGGCGGATCTGCGCCCTGCCGACCTCTTCCTTTTCCGAGCCCGACGAGTCCTTGCCGGAGTCGTTGTTGACAGGAAGGTAGTAGCGCAGGCCCGTGTCGGTGACCAGGTAGTTGAAGCCGCTCGCGGACTTGCCCTCTTCCTCCTGGTAGAGCAGGCCGCTGCCCGGGCTCACGTAGGAGGACGCGCTCGACGCGACCGAGGTGATGGGCAGGGAGGAACCGGCCCAGGTGCTCAGGTTGGTCGACTTGCCGCCGTTGTACACGGAGCAGGAGGTGTCGTTCGAGCCGCCGTTGGCGAGCGAGACGGCCTGGGTGGGCCAGGTGTCGGCGCCCTGCATGGACGCGCCCCTGTCCACCGAGAGCTCGGGCTCCTGGATGATCTTCGGGGTGGAGTCGCTGAGCGTCTCCTGGAGCAGCTTCGCCTGGAAGGCGGTGACGGGGACGACCTTGTCCTGCTCGACGAGGTAGTGGTCGCCGCCATTGGTCTTCAGGAGCGTGCCGGTGGTGCGGAACTTGGGCGGAACGCCGGTCGCGTTGGAGGGCTGGCCGTCGCCCGGCACGTAGGGCAGCTTGATGGGCTGGGGGCTCGGGTTGAGCGTGGCCAGCCAGTCGTCGGTGACGGTGCGCGGCTGAGCGCTGTTGCCGAACAGTGTGCGGACGAGCGAGTCGAGGTTGCCGCCCTGGCCGCCTGTGAGCTTGTACGCCACGCCGCGGCTGCTCACCAGGTACGGCGTCCTGGCCTCGTCCTGGACGTACAGGGCCTTGCCGGAGTCCAGCTTGCCGGAGCCCTTCGCCGAGACCTTCTTCGCGTCGTCCTTGTCGAGTACGAACACGGTCTGCTGCGTGGACGTGGACATCGCGTCGGCACCGCCGATCGCCTGCTGGCACAGCGCCCACGCCTTGGCCGTACCCGCGTCCTTGGTGTTCGGCATTCGGTCGGGGGCGTACGGAATTCCGACCATCGAACCCTGGGTGATATTCGATTCGTCGAGGAACTTCTCCTTGACGGTCTTCACGGAACCCTCACCGCTGTTTTTCGGGTTCAACAGAAGCTTTGCGGACGCCAGGTTGAGGACCGGATGCAGAACGGGCTTGTCCTTGCCGTTCTTATCCTTCTTGTCCGACTTGAGTACCACGTACCGCGTCGCCGACGGATCCGTGACGATGATCCCGGCCTCGGGTGTGTCCCAACCCTTGGGCGCCACCGGACTGATCATGCCGCAGGCGCCGAAGCCCGCCAGGACCACCACGGCCATGACGATCCCCGGGACCGCGTGCTTGAGCGGCCGCGGGGCGCTGTCCACCGATCCATTGGGGAGTGGTTTGAGAAAAGCGGCAACGGTCCGCTTGCGTGCGAAATTGTAGGCATTCAGCTCATCGCGACGTGATGCCATCGTTACGTTTTCTCCCCGTCTTCGCTGGACCGTGCTGGACTATTGCTGCGGGTCCACTTCTCGACCACCCCCGGCGCATGCGCCGCATGGGCCTCTACTATGCCGTGTGGTGATCGGGCCGTAGCGTACGGGTACGGTTTTTCCACGCGCCAGCCGACGTTGGGTCCCGATGGCCCGGGGCGGTCCGATTCCGACCGATTCAACCCAGCCGGCCATCACGATTCAGCACAGTAGCGAGCGAAGGAGCGGGGCGGGGGATGTCCAGCGCCAGCAGGACCCGACAGCGTGGCAATCAGGGGCGACCGGCTCCGAACGGGCGCCGCGGAGGGGGCCGTTCCGGCGGCCGACCCACGGGCCGACCCGGCGGGCAGGGCGGACGCGGTAGCCGTACCGCGCAGGCCGCTCCGCCACCGCAGCAGGAGGCCGCAGGTCCGGCGAGACCGAAGCTGCCTCGCAAGATCGGCAGCTTCGGGCCGATCAGCACGCACCACTTGGTCATCATCGAGATCGCGTTGGCGCTCGTCGTGGCGGCCGCCGCGATCAAGGCGGTGCTGATGGTGCCCGCCGCCATCGTCGGCGGGCTGCTCGTCTTCCTTCAGCTCGGCCGGCGCCGCCGCCACCCGCTTCCCGAGTGGATGGCGATCGGCCGCGCCCTCAAGCGCCGCCGCCGCGCCTTCAGCGGGCCGCCGCCCGCCGACATCGACAGCGGCTTCGCGCCGCTCCTCGAGGCGGACCCGAGCCTGCGTACGTACGAGTACGAGGCCCGGGACCGGCGCCTCGTCGGCTTCGTCGGCGACGGTTCGTTCCTGACGGCACTCGTTCAGGTGGACTCCGCGCCCGGCCCGCTGCGCCCTCAGGGCGACGCGCGGCCGCTGCCCGTCGAACTGCTCGCCGACGCCCTGGATGTCGAGGACATTCACCTCGAATCGGTGCAGTTGGTGCAGTACACCCAGCCCGCGCCCGCCCCGCACCTGCCGCCGCAGGCCCTCGCCGCGCAGGCGTACGCCGCGCTCCAGGCGCAGGCCGGCACCCCGGCGGTGCGGATGACGTGGGTGGCGCTCAAGCTCGACCCCGAGCTGTGCCCGGAGGCCGTGGAGGCGCGCGGCGGTGACCTGCGCGGCGCCCAGCGCGCCCTGCTGCGCGCCGCCGACCAGCTGATCAGCCGGCTCAACGGACGGGGCTTCGTCGCCGAGGTCCTCGACGAGAACGCCGTCCTCTCCGCGCTCTCCGTCGCGACCTGCGTCAACCCGCGCGCCAACCTCAACGCCCAGTCCCAGCAGGGCCGTTCGGGTCCGCGTACCGAGGAGAGCGTGCGCGCCTGGCGGTGCGACGACCGCTGGCACGCCTCGTACTGGATCGGCACGTGGCCGCAGCTCGGCCGCGGTGGCACGCCGCTCGGCGCACTCGCGTCCGGCCTGTCCACGACCCGTACGCTCGCGACGACGTTCAGCGTCGCCCTCGCCCGCGCGGGCCGCGAGGACGTCGCGGTCAGCGGGCACGTGCGCCTCTCGGCGCGCAGCGAGAACGAACTCGGTCAGGCCAAGCGCGAACTCGAGCGCGCCGCCTCCGGCCTCAAGGCCGGCCTCGTCCGTCTCGACCGGGAACAGCTGCCCGGCCTCCTCGCCACCCTTCCCCTCGGAGGCACGCGCTGATGAGCACCCCCGGCAACCAGGACCCCCGCGAACAGATGACGCCCGAGCAGCACGCGGAGCAGGAGCGCCGCGCCGCGGAGGCGGCGGAGCGGCGCAGGCAGTGGGAGGCGCAGCAGGCCGCCGCCCAGCAGCAGGGCGGGTACGGCTACCCGCAACAGGAACAGCAGCAGCAGTTGACGCCCGAGCAGCACGCGGAGCAGCAACGGGCCGCGGAGGCCGCTGAGCGGCGCAGGCAGTGGGAGGCGCAGCAGGCCGCCGCCCAGCAGCAGGACGGATACGGCTACCCGCAGCAGCAGCCGACGCCCGAGGCGGGCGGCTACGGCTATCCGCAGCAGCAGCAACAGCAGCCCACGCCGGAGGCAGGCGGCTACGGGTACCCGCAGCAACAGCAGCAACAGCAGCAACAGCCGACCCCGGACCAGAGCGGCTACGGCTACCCGCAGCAGCCCACGCCCGACCAGGCGGCGCAGCAGCAGGCCGCGCAGCAACAAGCCGCGCAGCAACAGGCGGCCGCGGAACAGGCCGCGCAGCAGCAGGCCGCCGCCCAGCAGCAAGCCGCCGCCCAGCAGGCCGCCGCCTCCCAGCACGCCGAAGAGCAGCGGCAGTTGCGCGCCCGCTATCAGGAGGAGCAGCGCCGCGCGGAGGAGGCCGAGGCTCGTCGCCGCGAGTGGGAGGACCAGCAGCGCCAGCAGCAACTGGCGCAGCAGCAACAGCTCGCGGCCCAGCAGCAGGCGGCCGCCCAGCAGCAGTACGCGCAGCAGCACCCGGACCAGCAGCCGCAGGACCCGTCCCAGGGTGTCGTCGGCGGCATCGCCCAGGTGCCGCAGCAGGCGGCCCCTGCGGCCACCTCCACCATGACGTACGCGCCCGCGCCGGAGGTCGGCTCGGGCCGGCCCACGCACCGGGCGCTCCCCGAGGACCCCGCGCACGAGGACGACTTCGCGGAGTTCGAGGAGGAGTTCACCAGCCCCGGCTACGGGCTGCGCGGCCCGCGCCGTCGTCGGCACGTCATGTCGAAGAAGTCGCTCGGCTCGCTCGGCGTGAGCGTCGGTGACGACGGCGTCGTCATCGGCGTCGACCCGCAGGGCAGCCCCGCCGTCCTCGACGTGCTGCGGCCGAGGCCCCGCGAGATCGTCGTCGTCGGCTCGATGTGGACCGCGCAGATCATCGCGCTGCGCACCGCGGCCATCGGCGCCCGGATCGCCGTCGAGTCCGTGCGGCCCGCCGCGTGGGCGCCGATGGCGCAGGCCGCGGGCGGCGGACTGCAGTGCGTCTCGGTGTACGAGCCGCGCCAGATGGCCGCGCAGGGCGCGTCGGTGGCGAGCCCTGTCCTCGTCGTACGGGACCTGGGCGCGCAGCCCGGACGCTCCCAGATCGCGCCGACGCCCTGGCAGTCGACGCTCACCGTCGTGCCGTTCCTCGGCCCGCGCGCGCCGCGACTGCTCGCCCGCGCCGACGTCATCGGACTGCAGAGCCTCTCCCCGCAGGAGGCCGAGGCCATCGGCCGGGTGCTGCGCCTTCCCGAGCAGCTCACCCAGACGCTGCCGACGCTCAGCGACGCGACGATGCTCTGGATCGCGGGCGACAAGCGCCAGTTCGTGATGGTGCAGCCGACGGAACCGGAGACCGGGCTGCTCGGCGGCCCGCGCCGGATGGACTGACGCCCGGCGGACTCCGGCGTGCGGCGGGTGGTCCCGTAGAGGCCTGGGGTGGCCCCGTGGAGAGCGGGTACGCGACGTGTACCGACGGGTACGTGACAAGTACCGCCTTTACGGTGGCCGCCCCGAACCGTTTACGCTGTCGGGACGAACGGCTGAGACGCAAGTGACGCGGGGCCGCCGCGACGGTCGGGGGCGACGATGCGCGACCCACTACCAGGTCCCGCCGGAACCGGTCGTTCAGGTGCACAGCAGAGACCAGGAGGCACAGTGACCAGTGACCGGGACCAGCGGAACCCGGACCCCGGCGACGGTTCGATCGAGACGGAGCTGACGGGAGAGTTCCGGCTCGATTTCGACGCGCCGTCCTGGTACGCGCAGCCCAGTGAATCGAGTGCGACGCCGCCGTCCGGCACGCCCGCGACCCCCTCGTCCGACACGGCAGGGGGGAGTGCGACTCCTCCGCCGCCCGCGCCGGGTCCCTCGTCCGAGGGGTCCGCGCCGCCGCCGGCCGCGCCTGGTTTTCCGACCTTCGGGGGTACGAACGCGGGTGCGGGGGAGGCGGCTCCGGCCGCGCCCGTCGCACCGCCGGCTGCTCCCGCCGCACCACCGGCGGCTCCTCCTGCTGCCGATCCCGCCCCGTCGAGCCGTAGGGCAGGGGCCGTCGATCCCACGGGTGACCTGTGGGGGGACGACGACGATGACGACGACGCCGATGACGGAGCGGAATCCGGGACGGCGACGTCCGGGGGCGCGGCCGACGTGAACCAGGCGGCGGCTCCGGCTGGTTCGGCCGTGCCTGGTGGTCCGACGGCTGCGGATGGTGCGGCTCCGGCGGCGCCGATTGCGCCGCAGCAGCAGCCGGTTCCTGGTCAGCCGGTTCCGGGTCAGCCGGCTCCGGTGGCGCCGCAGCCGCCTGCCGCTGGTGGTTATGGCTATCCGCAGCCGGCGCCGCAGCAGCAGCCGGTTCCTGGTCAGCCGGCTCCGGTGGCGCCGCAGCCGCCCGCTGCTGGTGGCTACGGCTACCCGCAGCAGCCTGCTCCCGGTCAACAGGCCCCCGCGGCACCGCAGCCGCCCGCCGCTGGTGGCTACGGCTACCCGCAGCAGCAGCCTGCTCCTGGTCAGCCGGCTCCGGCCGCGCCGCAGCCGCCCGCCGACGGTGGTTACGGCTACCCGCAGCCGCCCGCTCCGGGTTACGGCTATCCGCCGCAGCAGCAGCCGGGCCAGCCGCAGCCCCAGCCCCAGGCGCAGCCCGCTCCCGGCCAGCCGGGACAGCCGATGCCTCCGCAGCAGCCGGGTCCGTACGGCCAGCCCGCTCCGGGCCAGCCCGCTCCTCAACAGCCGGGCCCGTACGGGCAGCCGGCCGCCCCGCAGCAGCCGGGTCCCTATGGACAGCCCGCGCCGCAGCAGCAGCCTGCTCCCGGTCAGCCGGCCCCGGCCGCGCCGCAGCCGCCCGCCGACGGTGGTTACGGCTATCCGCAGCCCCCGGCTCCGGGTTACGGCTACCCGCCGCAGCAGCAGCCGGGCCAGCCGCAGCCCGCTCCCGGTCAGGAGCCGGGCCAGGCGCCGCCGCCCGCGCCGCAGGCCCCGTACGGACAGCCGCCCCAGCAGGGTCAGCCGGCTCCAGGTCAGCAGGCCGCTCCCGGGGCCCCCGCCCCGAACGCGTACCCGCAGCCTGCCGTCGACCCGCGCGCGGGCTGGGACCCGGGCGCGGGCCAGCAGCGTTCGGCGCCGGGCGCGCCGCTCGGGTACAACGCGCAGGTGGAGCTGAGCTCCGACCGACTTCTGCGCAACCAGCCCAAGCGCAAGAACAACAACAAGGGCCCCAGCAAGTTCAAGTTGGGCGCCAAGGCGGCGGAGGCCGAGCGGCAGCGCAAGCTCCAGATGATGCGCACGCCGGTCATGTCCTGCTACCGGATCGCCGTGATCAGCCTCAAGGGCGGCGTCGGCAAGACGACCACGACGATGTCGATCGGCGCGACCCTCGCCTCGGAGCGCCAGGACAAGATCCTGGCGATCGACGCCAACCCGGACGCCGGCACGCTCGGCCGCCGTGTGCGTCGCGAGACCGGCGCGACCATCCGCGACCTGGTGCAGAACATCCCGCACCTGCACTCGTACATGGACATCCGCCGGTTCACCTCGCAGGCCCCGTCCGGCCTGGAGATCATCGCCAACGACGTGGACCCGGCCGTCTCGACGTCCTTCAACGACGCCGACTACCGGTCCGCGCTCGACGTCCTGGGCAAGCAGTACCCGATCATCCTCACGGACTCGGGTACCGGCCTGCTCTACTCGGCGATGCGCGGAGTCCTGGACCTGGCCGACCAGTTGATCGTCATCTCGACCCCGTCGGTGGACGGCGCGAGCAGCGCCAGCACGACCCTCGACTGGCTGTCGGCGCACGGGTACGCGGACCTCGTCCAGCGTTCCCTCACGGTCATCTCCGGTGTCCGTGAGACCGGCAAGATGATCAAGGTGGACGACATCGTCAGCCACTTCGAGACGCGCTGCCGCGGCGTGGTCGTCGTCCCGTTCGACGAGCACCTGGCGGCGGGCGCCGAGGTCGACCTCGACATGATGCGCCCGAAGACGCGTGAGGCGTACTTCGAGATCGCGGCGCTGATCGCCGAGGACTTCGCGCAGCGCGCCGAGGCCCAGATGCAGGCGGGCGGCATGTACGGCGGCCAGCAGCCGGGCATGCCCCCGGCCGGCTTCCCGCCGCAGCAGCAGGGCTACGGTCAACAGCCCCCGGCGGCCCCGCAGCCGGGCGGCCAGCAGGGTTACGGCTACCCGCAGCAGCAGCCGCCCCAGGCCCCCCAGCAGCCGCAGCAACAACCGCCGCAGCAGCCGGGTGGCGGCGGCCTGCCGTCCGGCTGGACGCAGCAGCCGCCGCCGCAGTAGGCGACAGCAGTACGCGTAACGCATACGAGGGAGGGGCCACGTCCGACATGGACGTGGCCCCTCCCTCGTATGCGTTACGCGTTCACCGCTGGAAGGTGGTCCGCAGATGCTGGTCGAGCCACGCCGTCCACGCCGGTACGTCGATGTTGTCGTACGGGAAGGCGAACGGCCCGAACCTGCCGGTGACCAGGTCGAGCGAGTCGTGACGGGCGAAGAACATCGACTCCAACTGCCCGCCGGGCCGCCGGTACTCCGACGGGAACCACATCTCGATCTCCTGCCAGAAATCGACCTGCGAGTTGCGACCGCCCGTCGGCGTCCCCTTCTTCACCTCGGCCTCGTCGAAGCGGAAGCCGAGGTTGGAGTACGCCTGCAGCAGCGCGTCCTGCGCCGGCAGCGCGTGCACCTGGATCTCGTCGAAGTCACCGCGGTCCACGGCGTTGTCGACGGTCAGCTCGGTACGCACCGCGACCCGCGCCCCCTTGAGCGGCCGCCCACCCAGGAAGTGCGTCAACGGGGTCTCCCACGGCACCTCGAACGTCACCTGCCCGTCCTTCGTCTCCCCGGCCTTCAGCTCGAACTTCTCACCGAGCACGAGGGACTTGACGATGCCCGGGTTGCTCCACAGGACCTCGGTCTCCTCCAGGTCCTCGAACCGGGTGACGATCTCGATCCGGACCCGCTCCACCTCGATGTCCACGGAGCCGCCCTGCAGCCGCACATCGCAGTGCAACTGATCCCCCGGCCGTACGGCGCTCGCACTGAGCGTGGTCTCGACCTCGGGCGCACCGACACCGAGCGAACTGAGGAACTTCCGAAAAGCCACGAATGCCCACTCCCCGGGCCACCGGCTCCTCCACCTGGACCTTCCAGGCACCCGCCCCGACCCGCCGCGAAAACACTAAATCATGAGCCTGGGAGCGCAGTTGGGCCTCCGCCCGCAATGGCTCGGGTGATCCTGGATGTGCGAGAAGAACTCACTGGAAGGGCAGTGTGGCCAGCCCGAAGACCCCGACGGCCAGACGGAAAAGGACCGCGAGGACAAGCCCGATTCCGCCGATGACCCACAGCCATTCCTCCGTGGGCTTCAGCCGCTTGGGGATCAACTGGTCCGCCTGCTTCGAAGAAGGTCCGATGCCCTTCTTCGGGAAGGACCCCGTCAGCGCGCACTTGAACCCGTACGCGAAAACCAGCAGAAGGAAGAAGCCGCCGCAGAGGTAATTGGCCACGGATTCCACGTTGGTGATGGCGAGCGTGCCACTGTCGGCACGATTCACCGCGAGCTCGTCGGCGTGCGCCGTGGTGACCTTCTTGGCGGCGTCGGACTCGGCGCCGTTCATGCTCAACGTGATCTCCGCGGACCGGTCGACGACGTCGCCGTCGGACGAGCGGAACGTCCCGTGGCACGTCGTCTGGTAGGCCACAGGTCCCACATTCGCGGACCTGCTCTCCGTGTAGTCCTCAACGCACTTGCTGATGGCGAGTTTTCCGTGCGAGCCGACGTATCCGCTGGACATCGTGGCGTTGAAGAAGGTCCAGCACATACCGCCGATGGTCAGCACCACCAGTACGATGCCGAAGACCCGGCCCATCGGCGACGGCGGGGGGACGGGTCCTGTGTCTTCGGGGGGCGACTGGCCGGCGGGCGGCTGGGGTGAGGGGGTAGGCGTCTTCACCGGTTCTCCGTGGGGTTGACGCCGGTATTCGTGTGGCGTCGATGTCGATGAGCGCCGATACGGTATCTCGGAGTCGATGGACGGACTTGGTGATCACCGAATGGCGACCGGCTTCGGTGGGGGCCATGGATGGCCTGTGTGAGAACCGTGTGCACGCGGCGTGGCCTGGTTCGGCGGTCGACTAATCTGGTGGCCGGGATTCGACTGTGGTCCCGACAGCGACAGGCAGCAGGGGGAACACATGGCGGGCCCGCAGTTCGATGTCGATCCGGACGTCCTGAAGGCGCAGGCTCGGAGCTTTGACCGGATGGCGAGCGAGTTCGCCTCCAAGTCGAAGCAATTCGAGGAACGGATGCAAGCGCTCGAGAAGGGCTGGGGCGAGGACGACGTCAAGCTCGTCAGCGCGCTCCTCGACGTGTACGGGCCGGTGAGCGGAGGCATCCTCGGCGCCCTCGAGCACCTTGGTGAGGCCCTGAAGGGCGTGGGCGAGAAGCTCGACTCCACGGCGCGCAGCTACGAGCAGACGGAAGAGGATCACCTCCACGCGCTGAAGCAGGCGGCTCAGCAGCGTCACGGCTGAGCCGGTTGCGCGCGCGACCGTCAGGTCACCCGTCCATGTCCCATCCGCATGTGCCGATCCGGCGGCGCAACTCTGTGTCCTGAGGGGAAAATCCCGTGTCCATCATGTTGCCCGGGGAGCTCGACTGGGTTCTCGATCTACTGGGTTTTGAATGGCCGAATATCGACGAGGACCTGCTGAACCAGGCCGCTCAGGAATGGCGTGACTTCGGTCAGGCCGTTGCCGAGTACCAGGAGCAGGGCAATGCGGCGGCGAGCCTCGTCATGAGCGCGCACGTCGGTGATGCCGCGGACGCCTTCATGAAGGAGTGGGGCAAGTTCGCCGACAACGGTCTCGGTATCGGCGGACACGGCATCGGCTATCTGGACGGCTTGGCCGGAGCCGGTGAAGTGCTGGCGCTGATGCTCGAGATCTGTGCGATCGCCGTGATTGCTCTGAAGATCTTCGTCATCGTCCAACTCATCGACCTGGCCATCGAGTTCGCCATCGCCCAGGCCTCCGCGCCGGTCACGTTGGGTGCCTCGGAGGCCGCGCTCGCCGGCCGCGTCGTCATGATCCGGATGCTGGTCAAGCGCGCTCTGACCGAAGCGGCCCAGAAGGTCGAAGAGGCGGTCGTCAAGGCCGTCAAGGAGCGCGTCGTCGTCAAGGCCAAGGACATGGCCGTCGACCTGGCGAAGGATGTCGGCAAGAAGGTGGCCGGCGAGCTGGCTTCCCAGGGCATCAAGGCGTCGTTCGGTGCGGGCGGCGGCTGGGGCGAGAGCCTGACGTCGCTCGGCGTCGCCGCCGCCAACCCTGTGCTGGGCAAGGTCGCCGGAGAGATCAAGGAAGACGACGACGGTTCCGGCTACCACTTCGAGACGAAGGCTGGTGGCAAGGTCGTCGAGGGCGCGATCGACGCGGCGCAGGGCGACTCGGGCGGCCTGTCGAAGATGGCGCAGGGTTCCGGCGAGCTCTTCAACAACTTCACGGAGAAGAAGGGCGAGGAGTCGGGCAGCGGCACGACGTCCGAGTCCGGTGGCGGTTCCGGAGAGGGATCCGGCGGCGGTACGACATCGGGGTCGGGCGGCGGTGCGACGTCCGAGTCGGGTGGTGGGACCACTTCGGAGTCCGGCGGTGGCACGACGTCCGAGTCGGGTGGTGGGACCACATCCGAGTCGGGCAGCGGCACGACGTCCGAGTCCGGTGGCGGGGCCACTTCGGAGTCCGGCGGTGGGACGTCGCAGGAGTCCGGTGGCGGTACGACCGAGGGGTCCGGAGAAGGCACCTCGCAGGAGTCGGGCAGCGGCGCCGCGCAGGAGGCCGGCGCGGCCGAGGCGCCGCCGGGGCCCAGGCAGGGCAGTGCGACGAGCGCCGAGGGCGTCCCCGAGAGCGACCGCGTCCGCACCGTATTCGGCTGACCGGCTACACAGACATCCCGCCGTACCCGCCCCGAAGAGGAGACCAACACATCATGAGCACCGGCAACCGCTTCGGCCCGGAGGGCGAGCGCGAGTACCCGATCGAGGACAAGAACCTCACCGAGGAGCAGAACGAGCAGTTGACGGCGTCGCTGCGCAAGGTGCGTGACATGAAGGGTGCGCCGCCCGCGTTGCAGGACCTCGCGCGTCAACTTCTCGGTGGGCGTATGGAGTTGAAGGACGTGCTGGATTCGTCGTCGGGTCATCGTGCCCTGGGTGAGGGTCTTGCTCCGATGCGGGAGCAGTGGCGGAACATGTCGCCGCAGGAGCGGCAGCAGGTCCGGGACTACGACCCGGACGAGGACCCGAAGAAGGCCCCCGGGCGCGACGGCAGGATTCGCTGATAACCGTGGCTACCAATAGCGAGGCGTGGCAGCGCCATCGGACCCGGCGGTCGTTCGTGTACCGGCGGGGAACGGGCTGGATCTTCGGCGCCGTACTCGTCGTGTTCGCCGTCAAGATCCTGATCTCCGCGGGCAGTTGGGTCGGCTGGCAGGCCACGCCCGATGATGGCGTCGGCGCGCCCGGACTGTTCAAGGTCGCCGCGTGTGCGCCCGCTGGGGACGACTACCGGTGCACGGGCGCCTTCCGGGAGAACGGCGGAAGTCACCGGACGTTCGACGACGCTGTCTTCGTGGCGCCCTCCGAGCAGATCAAGGGCAGCCTGACGGCCGTCTACCGGGCGCCGGACGGTGGCTACTCGTACGACAACCCGGGCGAGGTCACCACGGGGATGCTCGGTGGGGCGTCCATGGTGTTCGGCGCGGCCGCATTGATGATCGGCACCGGCATCTTCTTCCTGGCGACCGGATACACGCCGCGTCCGCCGCGGATGAGCGGCAGCTGGTCCCGCTGGGGTCGCGTCCCCTTCGGGGAGGCATGGCAGATCGTGCGCTCCCGCGCCCTGCTCCTCTGGTCGATCGTCGCCTTCTGCGCCCTGGGACTCGTACTGCTGGCGACGGGGCCGCTCGTGGTGTTCCTGGCGTAACGCGCGGGCACGGCAACGCCGTGGGCCCCCGAGTCGCACTCGACTCGGGGCCCACGTGTGTGACCGGTCAGATGAGGATCTTCGCCAGGATGATGCCGATGACGGCGGCGGAGGCCACCGTGATGACCGTGCCCCGCGTCCCGGGGCCGACGCTCTCACGCCAGGCGACCTTGAGCGGAAGGCTCCCGCCGCCGCCTCGCGGCCAGTCGGCCCTGAGGGAGAAGATCCCGGCCGCGAGGAAGAAGAGGCTGCCCAGCGCGATGAGCGCGGACTGCTCCGTCTTCTCCGGGTTCGACGTGTTGAATTCGCCGAGGAAGTTACCGGGGACCGTGTCGGGGTTCAGGTGGGCAGCGTGCAGTTCCGTGCCCTTGCCCCCGGTGTTCATCAGCTTGCGGAGGTAGGCGTCGCCGTCGGTGACCGGGGCATCCCCGGGCTGCAGCGTCATGCGGACGGATGTGGCGCCCGCGGCACCCCCGTCGGGACGGAACGCGCCGTCGCACGTCACCTCCAGTTCGTGCGAGGAGCCGTTGCCGCGGGAGCCGCCGCCAGGAGTCCTGCCGACGGTCTTTTCGCACGAACTCGCCGTGAAGGTCCCACGAGTTCCGATGTTGCCGCCGGAATAGACGGCCTGGAACGAGAACCAGGCCGCCAACACCACAAAGGCCGCAATCAATCCAAATCCGAGAACGCCGCGATCCCGCAAGCGGGTCTTCGGCTGCGGTGCCACAGGCTGACTCACGAAAAATACCGACCTTCGGTGTGTGGGGGAATGAAGGGGGAGGCGCTTACGGTCGCGGGCCCGAACGCCCGGTCCGTTAGGGTACGGGACGCGATGCGCCGCGCTTGGGCCCACGCCAGAGCCGGGCGCCGGAGCTCGCTGGCGAAGGCGGTTCGCCACGTACACATGACACACAGCTAGGGGGCGCCACGCGATGAGTAGTGGTGGAAACGGTTATGGCCCGGAGGGTGAGCGCGAGTACCCGATCGAGGACAAGAACCTCACCGAGGAGCAGAACGAGCAGTTGACGGCGTCGCTGCGCAAGGTGCGTGACATGAAGGGTGCGCCGCCCGCGTTGCAGGACCTCGCGCGTCAACTTCTCGGTGGGCGTATGGAGTTGAAGGACGTGCTGGATTCGTCGTCGGGTCATCGTGCCCTGGGTGAGGGTCTTGCTCCGATGCGGGAGCAGTGGCGGAACATGTCGCCGCAGGAGCGGCAGCAGGTCCGGGACTACGACCCGGACGAGGACCCGAAGAAGGCCCCCGGGCGCGACGGCAGGATTCGTTGAGGACGGGATCCGACGTGACATCTACGGGGGCCGCCGACCAGTACGTGGCTCGGCGCAATTACATCTTCCGGCGCATGTTCGGCTGGCTGACGGGGATCGCCATCGTGGTCATCGGGGGTGCGACGGCCTGGGCGGGCGTCGGGTACCTCGACGGCCACGTGACGGTCTCGGCGCGGCCGGGATCCGTCGTGGTGCGGTCGTGCGAGCCCGCGGACCCGGGCTACACCTGCACCGGCACCTTCGAGGACGACAAGACGGGCGAGAAGACGCAGGGCGCCGCCTTGGCGAACGACCGCGACGCCATCCCGAGCGCCGCGCTCCCCGCGTTCAAGACGGACGACGGCTACACGGCCACGGCCGACGGCGAACTCACCACGGCCAAGCTGTCCAGGGCGCTCTTCTGGCTCGGCCTCACGGATCTGCTGTGGCTCGTCGGCGCCTTCTTCCTGCTGACCGGTTACCAGCCGCGGCCGCCCCTCCACTACGGCCCCTTCATCGGCGTCTGGCGTGAACGCGAACGCCGTTTCGGCCGGGTCACGTTGGAGGAGGGCTGGCACGTCGTGCGGCACGAGCGTGGTCCGGCGCTGCCGATCCTCGTCGTCGTGACGGTGCTGTGTCCTGTGCTGTTCGTCGGGAGCTGGCTGGCGGGGGGCGCGTGATGTGAGCGCTTCTTCGGGATCGCCGGGGCCGGTGCCCCCGATGGGCATGTGACCGTCTCGGCACACCCCGGGGTCAACGGGGTCAACCACGTGCCGCGGGCCCGTACCCAACATCGACCGTGTGGGTACGGGCCCGCGCGCGTGACGAGCCTGCTCGTCTACAGCACAAGCCCCAAGAGCAGCGACACCACCACGCCCAGCGCCCCGACCGCGGCCAGCCCGAAGAGGACCGGCCGGGTCGCTCCGCCCGCCGTGGACCGCCACGCGGCGCCGTACGACACCCTGCTGCGTCTGCCGGTGTGGCCGGTCACCGTCATGAAGGCGCCCAGCGCGGTGCCGATCAGCCAGGCGAAGGCGAAGGCGAACATCAGCCCGCCGTTCCAGGCGCTGGCCTCGACGTACGAGAACTGACGGCTCTCCAGCGTCGAGGCGGAGTCCGTCTGCGTCACCGAGATCTTCGAGCCCGCGGAGTGGGAGGACGAAGGCTCGAGGAAGGCGTTGGGGTCGCTGCCCTTGCCGCCGTCCGCACTGAACGTCCCGTGGCACTCCACCTCTTCACGGGTGCGGTGCTTGCCGTGCGAGCGGTAGCTGACGGTCTGCGTCGAGCACTGGGAGACCGTGAACTCGCCGTGCGTTCCGCGCAGCCCGGCGGCGTACATGGCCTGCCAGGCGAAGATGCCGCCGGCGATGAGCGTGACGAGCATGACGCAGACGCCGATGAGGCGTGCCTTCAACGGGACCTGGTGCTTCGGGGGCATGGGCGCGGGCGCGGGTGCCTGCGGCGGCGGGTAGGCGCCGGGAGGTTGCTGCGGGTACGGCGCCGGGGGAGGGCCCTGCTGCGGGTACGGCCCGGGAGCGGGCTGCTGCTGATACGGACCCGGCGGCGGGTAGCCACCAGGCGGCGGAGGCGGGTAGCCACCCGGATTGGGTTGCTGCTGGTAGTGGGACATCTTTCGGGTGATTCCCCCTGTGCCGAACGGATCGCGGTACGGCTTTCCCCGCGCCATGCGGATGCGGTTGTGGACAGTCGCGGCACGCTACCGCAGGTACATGGCAATCGTGCGAGGAGGCGGTGAAGACCGGCGCTTCGGGGCGAGTCCTGTGTGTCGAGATCACTAAGGTCGCGTTGTCGGACATCCGCGTCCGTGGGCCCGGGTCGCCGCGCGCATCAACTACGCGCCACCGAGCTCTACTTGCGCGAAACGCACGCACATTCATGGGGGAGCACATGGCAGGTCTCGGCTCAGGCAGCTTCGATGTCGACCCGGCGGTGCTGAAGGAACAGGGCACCGCCTTCGGTGAGTTGGGCAAGGCCTTCAAGGCCGCCACCAAGGAGCTGAAGTCCGCCCTCGAAAGCGCCGAGGGCGACTGGGGCGAGGACATCATCGGGACCTTCAACGACATCTACGAGCCGGTGCGCGAAGGCATGGCGACCTCGATGGAGCACCTCGCCGACGAGCTCGACAAGATCGGCGGCAACTTGAAGGTCATGGGCACCCAGTACGAGGTGACCGAGGACGACCAGGCCCAGATCATGATCGGGCAGCAGTCGAACCGCCCGGGCCTGGGCATGCAGTTCTGACCGCCGGGCGCAGCCACGCGCTGCGGCGACGAACCACCATCACACGTACCACGGGGGAGTGACACGGCATGGCATTGACCCTGCCCGACGAGGTCGCATGGGTCCTCGACCTGCTCGGCTACAGCTGGCCTGACGCCGACGAGGACAAGATCCACGAAGCGGCCGAGGCGTGGCGACAGTTCGCCACAGCGGTGCGGGACACCCAGGGCGGCGGTTCCACTGCCGCGAGCGCTGTCCTCAGTTCCAACTCCGGTGACGCGTCGCAGGGCTTCGAGGAGGCGTGGAAGAAGTTCTCGAGCGGCGGGGGCGGTTACCTCGAGGATGCCGCGATGGCCGCCGAGATCCTCGCCTTCGCGCTCGACGCGGTCGCCCTCATCGTCGTCGCCAGCAAGATCGCGGTCATCGTGCAGCTCATCGCGCTGGCCTTCGAGATCGCGGCGGCGCAGGCGGCGGCACCGGTGACGTTCGGGCTTTCGGAGATCGGCGCGGCCGGGGCGACCCAGGCGACCCGGCTCATCGTGCGCCGCATCCTCGACGAGCTGAAGCAGAAGCTCATCCAGCAGGTCACGCAGGCCGTCGAGCAGCAAGCGGTGCAGTCGGTCAAGGAAATCGTCCTCGACGTGGTGAAGGAAGCGGCCGTCGAGGCGGGCAAGGCGGCCGGGCAGAACCTCGTCCAGCAGGGCGTGCAGAACCACTTCGGCGCGCAGGACGGCATGAAGTGGGGCGAGGCGGCCGTGGTCGGCGCGGGCACCTTCGCCTCGGAGACCGTCAACGGTGCCGCGGGCGCCATCGACGAGGCCTCGGGGCGGCTCGGCCCGGCCGGTCAGGTGCTCGGAGGGGCCGCGAGCGCGGGGCTCGGCGCGGTCGGCGAGGGCATCGGCGAAGGCGTCCACGCGACGGGCGAGGGCGTGGGCCAGGGGGCCGGGGCCGCGGCCCAGGGCATCGTGGACAGTACCGGCGAGAGTCTGCCGGGCGCGGGCGATGCCGTTACGGAGGCGTTGGACCCGAGTTCGATGGTCTCGTCGCCGGGCGAGAGCGCCCAGGGTGCGGTGGACGGCGCGGTGGAAGGCGCGACCGGGGCGCTCGGAGACGCGGCTCAGGGCGGGGTCGGGCGCCTCAGAGGGGAGCAGCCGGCGGCGGACGAACCGGGCGGCGGGGCGAGTAATACGGAGAGTGGTGGGTCCGGCGGGTCCGGTGGGTCCGGTGGGTCCGGTGGGTCCGGTGCATCCACCGGATCCGGTGGGTCCGGTGGCTCCGGACGGGCCTCGGAAGACGCTCGCGCCAGATCAGTTTTCGGGTGACGTGGCTGATGTAACTGACGAAAATAATGTGTAACGGACGTATGGGGCCTGTGCGAACAGTGTGCCCCCGTGTCGATCCGTGACATTGTGTGGATCCTGTCACGGCACGGCTGGTCACTGGGGAACCGCCTTGGGTGACCGTGTCAGTTGTGGCTAAAGTAAGGTCGCGGCACTATCGAGAAGTGCCACCCGCGCCCCAGTTCCCTCCGGGGAACAGCGAGGCGCGGGGACCGATGTCGAATTCTCATGGGGGCTAGTGGCCATGGCCGGTCAATTTAATGTGACGCACGAGGAGATGGTCGCGTTCAGCGGCCGTATCTCCCAGGTGAACGAGTCCATCCAGGGTGAGATCCAGCGACTGCAGACGGTGGTCGACTCGATCACCTCTGGCTGGAGGGGCCAGGCGGCCACTGCGTACAACAACCTGCAGAGCCAGGTGAACGAGGACGCTACCGCCCTCAACCGCGTGCTCAATGAGATCAAGGAAGCGATCGACTCGACGGCGAGCAACTACCAGACGTCCGAGGACGAGCAGGCCGCTTCGATCTCGCACGTCTCGTCGGGCGCCGAGGCCTCTCCCTTCGGATGAGCCTCCCCGGCCGCTGATCCCGCGCCGCCACAGGCCGGCAACAGACAGCGCGCCACCGTCGTAATCCTTCATCACCCTTCCGTCCAACATCCCCCGGGGGAGACATCATGTCCGGTCAGGTTCTGGTTAATTTCCAGACCATTTCCCAGGCTTCGCAGGACGTCAAGTCCACGGCCAGCAACGTCCGCCAGCAGCTCGACGACCTCGAGGCCGGCGTCAAGCGGATCGCAGCGAGCTGGGAAGGTGCGGCCCAGGAGGGCTACCAGCAGAAGCAGCAGGAGTGGGACCGTCGCGCCGCGTCCCTCCACTCGACGCTCGAGTCGATCGCCCGCGCGCTCGACACGGCCGCCCAGAACTACCAGGCGACCGAGAGCCGGAACACCAGCGTCTGGTCGTAACGCGTCGTCGCGCGGTCAGCGCGCAGCGATACATAACCGGGGGCGGCAGATGCGGATGCATCGGCCGCCCCCGGTGGCATGTCCGGGGAGAGGCGAGGAGTACGGGGGACGCACTCGATGAAGCCGGAATACCGCAGCCAGGTCGAGCCGCACCTGCATCCCGGCGAGGAGCTGATCGCTGCCTGCGAGTGCGGGTTGGCACCAGGAATGCCCGACCCGCCAGTGTGGCTGCGACAGCCACCGCTGCTCCAGTCCGACCTGGAGCGGCGGATCAAGTCCCGGCTGCCCGGGCCTGTGCGGAATTTGCTGCGGCCGAGCGAGCCGAAGCCCATGGGGCGCTTCGAGAACGCCATGGAGTCGACTGAGCGGGCGATCGACAACGGCCTGATGCGGGCCACACACGGTAAGGCCCTGCACGGCGGCTGGGACGGCCAGGCCGGGCAATTTCTGATGACGCACTACAGCGCCGCCTACCTGTCCGCTGCGGTGCTCATGCTCGCCGTGACCGACCGCCGGGTCCTGGTACTCGCCGACCGCGCGAAGCTGTGGCAGTTCAAGCGGGTGTACGAACCCCAATGGGAGGCGCCCCGAACGGTCGTCGCCGACATCCGCGCGAATCCCAAGGGAGTTGTCCAACGTGGACGCGTCGAGCTCGTCTTCGCCGACGGGTCGTGGATCGCGTTGGTGGCATCGGTGCCGACTCACGCGGGGCCGTTCGCCGCACACGTAGGTGCCTGAGGCGGGGCAGACTGCCGACCAGCGCGCACGGACAAACACGGCGGAGCCGAGTCAGCGCTCCACAGCGACCCCCGGAGCGCTCGTCGCCCCCTTCGCGAGCAGCTGCCCGAGGAGCGGTGCGAGTACGACGACGAGGGCCGCCCAGACCCGCCAACCACCGTTCACCGGCACGAGCAACGCGCCCACCGCGGCCGCCGCGACCAGCAACCCCACCACGAGGCCCATCGGCACCGTGCGCGGCCAGAAGCCGCCCAGTTCGAGGAGCCGGGTGCGGCGACCCGCGTCGACGGTGAACGCTCCGCGAGGTCCAGCGGCGATACGCGCCGCGACCGCGCCGGGGACCCGGCCCGGCAGCTGCCAGCCGTCGTCGGCGACGAAGTCCGCGGCGACCTTGGCCTTGCCGTCGCCCCGCGGGTTCCACAGGAGCCGGCCCTCGGTTCCGGTGAGTACGGGAGTCGCAGCCTGCAGCTTCGCCGAGATCACCAACGGGACGTCCTCGCCCGCATCGGTCCGCAGCGTCAGGCACGCGTAACGGCTGCCGCTCTTCCCGCTCTTCCCGCTGTTGGCCGAAGTGCCGACGCCACCGCCTGCCTCCTCCACGTGCTCCGCCTGCCCCGTCACGACCGCCCGCAGCGCGACCCAGTCGCCGCCCACGCGCCGCTCACCACGGGGACGCGACGCGATACCGGTTCCCACGGCCACAGCCAGGACGACCGCGATCGCCCATCCGGCCGCGACGAAGGGAATGCTGCGGGACGACAGAGCGTGCCCGGTGAGCTGTCCCTCGACGGCGTCGGCCGAGGTGTCGCCGACCGCGCCGAGACCGGGCCGCTGCGGCGCGTAGGCGACCTCGTAGGTTTCCCCCACCTCTCGTACGCCCTTGCCGTTGTACGCGCGGAACGTCGCGGGAGTGGCCCTGCCGCCTTGTGAAGAGGGCAAGTTGACGGTGTAGTCGGCCATCGTCGAGCTCCGCGAACTGCTCCCGGCGGCATCCACGCGCGCGACGGAGACGATCGGCAACTCCTCGATCACGTAGTCGGCATCCGCGATGGCCGCAGCCGTCCCGGAACGCTCGGGCTGAGCGAAACCGAGGCACGCCGCGAGCACGGCCGTGGTCACCACGGCGACCGCGATCGCAGTGACCCGGATCCAGACCCAACGCGTCCCGTGAACCGTCGCCGGCACCGATTGCGTCCCACCGTCACCCGGCCCCCGTACCGACGCCACCGCCAAGCCGTACGCCTCCGTGCGCGACACCCGCCCACCGGAACGCACCTGCCCCGCGACCGCCACCACACATCCGACGAGGACGACGAGCCCCGCCCACGTAAGCGAGGTCCTGACCGACCCGGCCCCCAGAAAAAGCCAGCTGCCTGTGATGACGACAAGCGCGGCGATCCCGCACAGGGAAACCCACCGCCCCAGCCGAACTTCCCCCGAAATCAACCCACTTACCCCACTCACGTCATTCGATCCGCTCAGCACTCAGCACTCAACACTCAACCGAACGCTTCCGCCTCGCCGCGCTTCAACGCGTCAACGTGTGAGCACATCAGCACGTCACCAACGCGTCACCCGAACATCGGCCCATCCCCCAACATCGCAACCCCCGCCCCCACACAAATCGCCGCGAACGCCCACCGCGTCCGCCCGAACCGGGCCAACAGAACCCCGAACCCACTCACCACACCACCCGCGAGGTAGAGCACCGTCCACACCCCGGCCTCGCTGCCCTGGGCGAGGCGGACGCCCGTGAGGGCGATGGCGACGAGTGCGACCAGCGCGGAGATCCCCGCGGACACCCGGCGCGCCTGCCGGGCCGCGCGCCGGCGGTCCACCACGAGCCTCTGCCGCCCTTGACCCTGGAACCGCGTCTTCAGCGTCTTGAGCGCCTTCAGCTGTTCGTCGGATTCCGAGCCGTAAGTCATGTCTCGGAGCCTAAACGTCACCGATCTGCCTGGCGGCCGACGCGACAGGTTCCCTACACTCCCTGCTCATGTCGACACCTCACGACCACGCCCCCACTCCCACAGCCACCGTCATTCGCACTGGTCAGCGCAGTGCGGCCAAGGCGCTGCCGCTCGGCATCGTGTTGACGGTGGTGGGGTTGCTCGTGATGCTCGGCGGAGTGGCGATCACGTTCGGCCTCGGTGAGGACGATCCCAGCCCGAAGGGCGTCGTCGGCATCGTGATGGGCCTGCTCATCCTCTTCATCAGCGTCACCAGCCTCATCTCCGCCTGGGTGTCGCGCCGTTCGACGGTGAGCATCGACCGGACCGGCCTGTGGGTCAGTGACGGCAAGGTGCGGGACGTCGTCCCCTGGCACACGCTCGCCGGCGTCGGCCTGCACTGGAGCAAGCTCGGCCGCACGAAGGTCTACTCGGTCGAGTTGTGCCCCTCGGGCCCCATCGACCGCGACGACCCGGTCCTGTGGCCGCTGGTCCGCGACGAGGAGCCCCTCCACCCGGACCTGCCCCGGCTGCGCTACCGCCTCCCCGTCCCACCCGGCTCACGCGAAGCAGTCGTCACGGCGATCCAGTCGTACGTCCCCCACCTGTGGCTGGGCGAGGCGGAACGCGAGTCCGGGCACATCGGCGCGCCGGACCGTAAGGGACACCGGGAGCGGACGCGGACGCGCGGGCAGTCGCGCTGAGGCCCGTACTTCCAGCCCCCCCGTACGATGATCGCCGGATTCGAACCGACGACCGGCGACCGGCTACAGGCGACCGGCGACAGCGGTTCACAACGGGGGAGTTGTCCAACGTCCATGGCAGACATCGACATCAACGCCGCACGCGTACGCGCCACGGCCCACGACACCGAGTCCCTGGCCCGGCAGACGGCCAAGCGCCTCGGTCACGCACTCGACACCAGCGACGAGGTGCCCGCCACCCACCACGGCCACGGCTGGCAGAGCCCGGCCGAGCTCAAGGCCTGCGCGCTCAAGTGGGAGGAACACATGGTGTCCCTCGCCAAGCGGATGGGCGAGCTGAGCGAGAAGTTGCGGGATTCCGCAGACAGTTACGACCGCGCGGACGCCGAGGCCGAATCGCGCCTGCGCGCCGGCCTGGCCGACCTCGGGAGGGCCTGACCATGGTCGCGTACGAGGGTGTGGTAGACGCCAACCCGAAGACCTGGGCCACCGCGGCCGACGAATGGCACGCCCTCGCCAAGCACGCCCTGGGCGCGGCGAAGGACCTGCGCGAGTACGGCGCCAAGCCGCTCGCCGACAACTGGACGGACGAGGTCGGTGCCACGGCGGCGGCCGAGTTCGAGAAGCTCGCGAACCGGCTCGAGTCGGCGTACGACATCCTGCTCGCGGTCAACATGGTCGCCGACGGCATGACGACCACCATCGAGACCGCGCAGAGCACCCTGCACGCCGCGACGGACCTCGCCGCGCGCCACGGACTGGAGATCGCCGCCGACGGCACGATCGCGGATCCGTCGGCGGGGGCCGGGGGAACGGACTCGTACCGGGCCGAGATCCAGGACCTCATCGACCAGGCCGTCGAACAGGTCACCACCGCCGACAAGTTGGCGTCGACCGAGTTCGCCAAGCTCGCCGCCCAGACCGGTGTCACCGACCCGGACAAGGCGTTGGGCGACCTCCAAGAGCACGCCTCGCACGTCCAGATGAGGATGCTCGCCGCCGACATCCCGGTCGGCGAGGACAGGGCGACGGCCCGCCGCTGGTGGAACGGCCTCACGCCCGAGCAGCGCAAGGACCTGATGCTGGCCCAGCCGGTCGCCCTCGCCAACCTGGACGGCATCCCCGCCGACGTAGAACAGGAACTGCGCGGCAGCGACGGCAAGTACGACCGCGTGAAGATGGTCGAGTACGCCCTCGCCAACTGGAACAAGGCCGACCCCACCGACTTCGGCAACAACTGCGCCAACTTCGTCTCCAACGCCTTGTCGCACGCCGGCATGAAGGAGAAGACGAGCTTCTGGGGTCCCGCGGACGACGACACCTGGATGGCCGGCCCCCGTACCGGAATCGACGCGATCGACAAGCGTGTCTCCTACTCCGACAGCTGGGCCGCGGCGGAGAACCAGCAGAACTTCATGCTCTCGCACGGCGGTTCAGAGGTCCCGCAGGCGGAGGCGAAGCCGGGCGACATCATCTACTACGAGCAGGCCGGTACGGCCGACACCGCGGACAGGGGCAACACACACCACGCGGCGATCGTCACCGCGGTGATGCCGGACGGCGAGATCAAGTACACCCAGCACAACAACGAGTACCAGAACGTCAGCCTGGAAGGCCGCCTCCCCTCGACGGAGAAGAACGAGGGCGACCAGAACCTGCGCTTCGTACGCCCCGACCCGGACTGGTACTGATGCCCCCGTCCTCCGTCCGGCGCCCGCCGGTCGGACTGGCCCTGCTCGTACCGGTCCTGGTCCTCGCCTCGGCGGCTCTCCTGGCGGCCCACTTCTCCTTCGAGGGCGACACCTTCCAGCACTGCCGGTACCTGGGCCCGTCCGTGCGGATGTACGTCACGGCCTGGGCCGCTCCGCTGTGCGGAGCGGCGGCGGTGGGGGCTCTGCTCGTCCTGCGCCGCGGGGAGCGCCGGCGCCGCACGGGTGGGCGACCGGGGGAGACGTATCGGGGACGCCGATTGGCGGTGGCGGCGATCTGCCTCGTACCGGTCCTCCTGCTGGTCCAACTCGCGGCCCTGTACTGGGTGTACGCACCGGACCCGGCGGGCGGGCAGGACTGTTCGGGACTGATGGTGACCCGAGCATTGCCCTGACATGACTCACTCGATGAGGAAGCGTCACCTCCGGGCAACTATCCTTCGAACAACTGTCACAGGTAGGGCAGTTGCGCCACGGGGACACAGGGGGAGCGCATGGCTATCGAGTTACCGGACGAACTGGTCTGGGTCATGGACCTGATGGGCCTGAACTGGCCCCAAGTGAACGAGGACGCCGTCCACGAGTTCGCCGGACACGTCCGCACGTTCGCGGGTGACATCGGTTCGTCGCAGGAGGAGGCGTCTGCGACCATCCAGGCCATGGCCGCCTGCTACGAGGGGTCGTCGTACGACCGGCTCGCCGAGACCTGGAGCCGGCTGGCGACCAGCCACATGAGCGAGCTCATCCAGGGATGCGAGATGGCGGCGGTCGCCCTGGAGGTCGCGGCGGCGGTCATCGTCGCGGCCAAGGTGGCCGTCATCGCCCAACTCATCTTCATCGCGGCTCAGTTGGCCGTAGCGGCCGCGACGGCGATCGTCACCCTCGGGGCGGCCGCGGCAGCCGAGGCGGCACTGATCCAGGTCACCAAGAAGGTGGTGAACGAACTCCTCGAACGCGCCCTGGAAGAGGTGGTCGCGCACCTCGCGACCCAGGCCGTCGAGCCGCTCGAGGACATCGTGGGGCGTGCCCTGAAGGGCCTGGTCCTGAAGGGCGTCGAGTCCGCCAGCGAAGCGATCGCGGGACCCGCCGACGCGGGCGGCGGCACCGGTTTCTCCATCCACCCGGACGAACTGCTCAAGCACGCCGACGACTTCAAGAAACACTCCGAGGCTGTCGCCGGACACGCCGTCAAATTCAGCAACGCGGCCGGGGGAGTGTCGTTCGGATGAGCCATCCGATAGCCAAGGCGCTCGAAGACGCCGCGCAGCGCATGGGCAGGAAACTCGGCAAGGACGCCGCCAAGGCCGTCGGCGACATGTACAGCCAGGTCGGGGACGGCGCCAAGAAGGTCGTCAAGAACATTCAGGACGCGGACGGCCAGCACGCGCACGAGCTCATCAACCTCGCGAACAAGGTCGCCAAGAACGGCGGCGAGACCGGCAAGGGCTCGCGGCGCAGAATGCGCGAACAGGCCGACGCGCGGCGGGACTTCAATCAACATACCGGCGGCCAGACCGAATACGACGCGGAAATGGTCCTCGACAGGAACAAGTACCCCGAGTCCGCGCAGCACATCGAGGACGCCCAGAACGGCACCATCTGGCGCGGCGACGACAACGACTCGGACGCGCCGAAACCCAACGTTCTCACCATCGACAGAAACGGGGCGGACGACAACCGCGCCGACTCGCTCCGCGGGATTCCGACCGACAGCCCGCGCGACCGGGACGAATACCCTCCTGCCATGTACAAGGAGGGAGGGGCGGGCGCGAGTGTCCAGTACATCGGGGCAAAGGACAACCAAGGGTCGGGGTCGGCCATGGGAAGCGCCGTACGCGGATTGCCGGACGGCACCAGAGTCAAAATCTCGGTGCGCTGAGGGAGAACGCCAGGGGGAGCCGACGCACGACGCGACGCATAACGCGCGACGCATAACGCGCGACGCATAACGCGCGACCCACAACGCGCGACGCACGACGCTCGACGCGGCGGAAATCCCCCGTTCCAGAGGCCAAAGGAGAGGATGACCTCATGAACTCTGCCGAGAAGCTGATCTCACACGCCCGCGAGGGGCACTTCCAGGAGGCACTGCCACAACTGCTCGAGATCGCTCGTCGGCCCAGTGGTGCGCGTGGCCCTGTATGGGAAGCGGCTGCCGCGTCGATCCAGATCCTGCTGTGGCTGGACCGCCCCGCAGAGGCCTCGGAGCTGGCCGAGTCGCTGATCCGGACGGACGGCCCGAGCGGTGGCGAGCTGTGTGACCAGGACATGCCGTTCGATCAGGCGTTCCTGGCCGCACCGGACGTCACGCCGGAGGCCATCGCGGACCGCCTTGCCGCGGTGGCGGAGACCCTGCCGACCGGACGTGTGCTGCAGAAGCGGCTGTCCTGGCTTTCCGAGCAACTGACTCAGCGTCCTTTGGCAGAACTGCTGCCGGGGTTCAGGCCTTGGGGCGTACCGCTTCCGCCGTCGGGCGCCAAGCACCGTTCTCCCCTCGTGGAGCGCGATTTCGAAACGCTCACCTCAGACGAACAGCACGTCGTATGGATGTCGCTCAGGACCGCCAACGACTTCCCGCGCGCACACGATCTCGTCGCGCAGGGCGGGCACACCCCTCCCCGCTTCGCCGAGTGCTCGTGGATGGCAGGATGGTACGCGGTTCAGGGGGACATCGAGCGCGGCGAGGCGATGCTGCTCGCCGCACACGGCCGATGGCACCCGTACAAGAAATGGGACGCCATCCCGACGGCTCCCGTCCTTCAGCCCACTCTCCGCCTGGTCACCACGGACCGTGTGCGGGAGCACTATCTGACACGCCCCATCGGCCCGGAAGCGAAGTGATTCGGAATGTCCGACGACGCAACGCCCGGCGGCGCAACGCCCGAGGACGCAACGCCCGAAGGCGCATCGTCCGAAGGCGCATCGTCCGACGGCGCACTGGAACAGCTCCTGAGCCGCGCCCGCGGCCCCATGGGTCCGGCCATCGATCTCGACTTCGGCTGGGAAACCGGCCCCCTCGCCGAACTCGGCACGGTCCTTTCCAGCATGAACGGCTTCTTCCTCTTCAACGCCGGCGTCCAGGTATTCCGCGCGGGTGACGAGGGCCTCGGCCCCGACCTTCTTTCCTGGAATGCCGAGGACACCTGGAAAGACACCTACGACGATCTCGCCGACGACATCTTCTGCTTCGGCCAGGACATCTTCGGTACGCAGTTCGGCATCATCGACGGCGCGAAAGTCGTCACGCTCAACCCGGAATCCGCGGAGCTCACCGAACTTGGAACCAGCCTGAACGACTGGGCCCAGTGGCTCCTCGACGACCCCGACGTCAACGGCACGGCGAGCTTCGCGTACGCCTACCAGAAGGCGAACGGCGCGCTGGACCCGGCCGAGCGCCTGGTCCCCCGCCGCTTCTTCGTCGCGGGCGGCGGCTACGACTTCGACAACTTCAAGGCCGTCGACGCGGCGACCGCGATGCGGATCCGGGGACCGATCGCACAGCAGGTGTTCGACCTTCCCGACGGAGCGACCCTGCGCCTGCCGAGCCCGAACCCCTTCGGGTGAGCCGAGGGTGCTTCCTGGCTGAACGGAGTGGTGGGGCGCAACCCTAGGAGATCCTCGGCTCGGGCCACTTGCCGTTGTCCAGCCCGGCCCGCCTCGCCAACTCCGCACGCTCAGGCCCCAGTTCACGGCGCCGCGACTCCAACTTGTCCCACTCATCCGGCTTGATGAAGAGCAGGGCGTCGGTCGTGGGGGAGATGAGGACTCCGCCGTACGCGAGATCACCGGCCACCCAGCCACCCTCGTCGAACCCTGCCGGCCACCGCGGGCTGCCCGTGGCATTGAGCCCACGCATCAGCGGAGCACCGTGCTGCCCGCGAATCGATACACGTAGCGCGAACACGGTCCCGTAGACCTTTCCCCTCGCGTCCTTCTTGGCGACCCGCGAGTAGTGGGTGAGCGGGTAATGACGCAGAACCCGTCGGCAGGCGAAGAGCCTGGTCGCAAACCTGACGCGGAGCATGGTGTAGATCAGAACGAACAGACCGGCGACAAGCGGCAACACGGCGAGCGCGGAATCCGGCACCACACCCAGTCTGATGCAGACGACCGGTCCGACCATCAGCAGCATGATCAGGCTCAGGCGGAATGCGAGGAACTTCCCGAGAGCCCGGAAGTTGTGCGACAGCACCTGCGCCACGTCGGGCGCGGCGGGAATCGTGACGGGAACCGTGGTGGGACGTGAAGTATCGGCGCTCATGGTGAGTGATGAGATCCCTTACGCTCGGGCCGCGCCGGCGACATGACGCTTCCTGACTTCCATGAGGTTCTCGCCGCCGGGGAGGGCCAGCACCCCTGGACCCCAGTTGTCCCCCGCGTGCCACGCGCCGTGCTCCATGGCCTCGGGCCATCGCCGCTTACGGGGCACACCGCTGGCCGACATGACGTGACTCCACTCGTTCCGCGCGCCTTCGGCCCCGATCCGCAACCGGACGGGTACGCCGCTCGGGTCCGTGACCTGATGCTGCTTGCGGACAGCGGAGACGAGCCGCCAGGGGCGCCGCTCGAGCACTCGTCGTATGCGCTTCAGCGACCGGAGGGAGACGACGTAGAGGTACAGCTGACACAGATAGACAAGGAAGGGCACCGCCCCGACCAGACCGAGCAGGGTCCCGCCGTCCCCACCCCAACGCGCCTTGAAGTGAACATCGGAGAGACCGATGACCCCGAACCCGTCGAGCAGGCTCAGCACGATGAACGAACCCACCCAGAAGACCGTCCAGAGCGTGAGGCGTACGCGCACTGTGCGTCTGGTTCTCGTCCAGGCGTCGCGGGTGGCGGGATCGTCGAAAGCGCACTTCGCCAGGGGGAGTTGTGCCGCGAGTTGCGCCGTCTGAGTCCCGTCGGCGGCCGCACCGTGCATGATTCGATCTCCTGGATGCTCGACTCCATCGGGCCCCGGGCGGAGCAGCCTGAGCGAACACCCCCGGACCACATGTCAGCACAACGTCTGCATGCCGCGTCGGCACCCTATCCAGACGGCTCGGACGCAGCAGGGCCCCCGGTAGTCCGGTAGCGGCGATTCACCGTGCGGGCCCGCGTCAGGGAGACGAGCCACCGGCTGCCGTGGTATTCCCCCTTCAGCACCTCATACGTAAGGGAGTTCGCCATGCCCGAAACCGTCGCAGCGGCCCCCGTCACGTGCCCATCCCACTCCGATTGCCGCCCGGCCACGCACCCCACGCCAACCGCCATCTCGCAGCGGCGTGCGACAGTCGTCGCCGTGCGGCGCTCCGCCTGCTCGCTCGGGTTGTCAGCGGGTGCGTGCCTGCAATCCCACGGCCCCACGGTCACATCTTGTCGCGCCTCAACAGCCCGGCCCGTATGGCCCGTTGGGTGCGTTCGGGATCGGCGGCCTTCCGGGCGCCTGCTGCCTCGTCCGGGTCCTTGGGCTGGACGAAGATGAGCATTCCCGAATGCGGCAGCATCACAGTGCCGCCGAAGGCGTCGTCCCCAGCGAACCACACCCAGTCGGCATGGCCGGAGGGCCAGCCGTGGTGGCGCAGTGGATCCGTGCCGGCCATGATCGGCGACTCGCCTGCTCCTGCATCGCCCAGGCGCAGGGAACTCTTGCCATTGGCCTGGATGTTGAACGGCTTGAAGGGGCGAGACACAGGTTCGTACACGCTGCCGGCCCGGGCGCACCTCCTGGTCCCGGCGATCCCCCCGATGAGGCTGCTGGCTACGAGGAGGAGTACGAAAGCGGACAGCAGAGTCAAGGGCCACAGATACGACGAACCCAGGACGTAATCGGCCGCCACGCATGCGGCGGCAATGAGCAACTGGATTCCGCCCCAACGGGCGATGGCGCTGTAGTGCGCTCTGACTGCCGCGGCCATGTCGGGGGTGCCTTCTTCGGAGGCGCCCCGTCCTGAGGCCTTCGGGTACGTCGCAAGCGCGAGCACGATGTAGCCGCCAACCATCACGAAGATACCCAGGGCTCCGAGGAGCCAGACACTGTCATTCTTGAGAAGGAGCGTGAGGGCGTACCCGGCGAGAGTGGCGGTAAGGGCCTTGCCGATTCTGCTTTTGGGGGCGGTGGCGGACGTGGTGAGGGGCTGTCCTGTCACTGTGTTGTCCTTATCGTGGGTGCGGTGCGGAGCGTTTCAGCCGAAGATGTTTCGAACGTCGCCGTCCTCGGGGGCGAGGTAAGGCGGGGAAGCGGCGGTGTCCGCCTCGGGGGCGGTGAAGGTCACCGTGCGCGCCACGCCCAGGAGCACGTCGCGATAGGCATCTGTCTGTTCGGTCTCGGCGGTTACCAACTGCACGAAATAGACGGTGGACGAGCGGGAGTCTGGGATGGCGACGGTGCCCTGCCATACCGGCATCTCCTGGAAAGCTTGAGTCTCGGGATCCTGCTTGGGTGATGCGGTTCGCTGCTCTCGCTCTGTGACGAAGCCCAGCCCGCAGGGAAGCTCAACGGGGCGTGCTCCCTCACCCGGTGAGGCACCGGCGGACGCGGGGATCAACCCGGTAAGTGCGGCCTTCGCGCCACCACTTGGCACGGACATCTTCGACACGACAAGAGTCGACATCGCAGGGGTCTCACCGGCTTGCCCAGGGTGCAGGCCGAGCGCACACCCCATGACCTGGTTGCTCCGCATGGCCAGCAAAGTGGCGGCATACACCCGCAGCGCGGAGTCCGCACGGTCGCGTTCCTCGCCCTGGGGGAGGCTACGGATCTGCTCGGCCATCTCACGTAGATCACTGAGGGAGGGGGTCAAGGTGAGCTCGTGGAAGCCGTGAGGGATCGCCCACCACAGGGCGGGTGCCGGGGTGTCGTCGTGCTGCGTAAGTGATTCCATTACAGACGAATCCCCCGAAGCAACTCGCCGGCGTCCTTGGTGATCTCGCCGATGTCATCGCGGAAGCTGGGCGCACTGGCAGCGATCTTGGAGTATTCGTTGGCCTCGTGGCCTACTCCGTCGTCAGGGAGAACCCCGAAACTCTCTAGAGAAGAGACGGAATTGACAAGAGCGTTGGACCCGTCGAGGGCAAACTCCTTCACCCCGGCGGACGTGGCCGCGTCCATCGCCTTGTGGTCGAATGCCGGAACGATGCCCTTGACGAACTGGTCCGCCTTGGTCCCTACCGTCAGGGCCTCGCCACCCTCGCGGGCCACGGCCGAGGCCAGGCCGACCTCACTACCCGCCCGTGCGAGTGCTCCTACTCCGGGCACCATGCCGAGGGAGTCGCCGGCGACACTGGCAACGGCTTTGATCCGTTCCCCCCACCCGTACTCTCCGGTCAGTGAATCCCTGAAGTCCTCACTGGAGAGGTTGTTGGCCAGGGACAAAGCGCTGGCCCCCACGGCGACGGCGAGGAACACGGGTGCGGCCGGGGTGGGTAGCAGTGCAAGGAGCCCGGCGATTGCTCCGATCGTGCCAGCATGCTCCACGATGCCCTCGCCGATCACCTTCAGCACATCACCGATCGCGGAGACCGTTTTGCCGAGCCAGCCGGGCTCCTTCGGCGCGAGCTTGTCGTCGGCGTCGTCGAGGCGCTTCGCGACCGTCTCAGCCTTCGCTTCGTGCTCGGCCTCCAGCTCCTTCGCTTTGGTGATTACGTCCTGGTACGCCTGGTTGGCCTGCTCGAGCTTGGTGGAGGCGTCGTTGAGGGCGGACTCGGCGGCGCGCAGCTTCGCCGTGGCCGCGTCGGCCTCCGCCTGGTTGGGGTAGGTCTGGCCGCCGAGGTCAAGGCCCGGGTTCTCCTTGGCCCGCTCGTAATGCTTCTGCGCGGAGTCGGCGGCAGACTTCCTCTCACCGGCTTCGTCGTCGTACTTCTTCGCCAGATCCCGGTGAGAGATGAGTTCCGTCTCCCAGACGGATAGCGCGGATGCCGCCTTACCCAAGGAGTGGGCCGCGTTCTTGACGTATGTGGGGATGTCGCCATCGAGCGCGTCACGGAACGCGTCCGCGGCGTCGCCCTCCCAGTAGCTGCACTCGCCGAGCAGCTGCTCGATCTGCCGGTGGGTCGAGTCCAGCGTCTTCGAAGCGGACGTGATCTTCTGCTGCAGTTCGGCGACTTCGGAGGGGACTCCGGGGACGGGATTCCAGCCGAGGTGGGTGTAGGGGTTGGCTGCCACTGGTCACTTCCCTCCCGAGGTGGACGTCTGGAACTTCGTCAGGGCATCCGCGAGATCGTTCTCCAGCTTTTCGTAGCTGAGCTTGTTCTCCTTGACCCCTTCGGAGATGTCGCCGATCTGCTCGCTGAGCTGCTCGGTGCCGTAACGCCACCGGTCCTGGAACGTGTCGCAAGCCTCGTCGAGGCGGGCCGTCCCGATCTGGTCCCCACGGATGTGGGCGAGCGCCGTGCGCGCCGAGCTCAGCTCGTCGACGCTGGCCTCCAGCGAGGCGACAAACTTCCCCAATGCATCGGTATCGGTCTTGTAGTGGCCGCCCATGCGACATCCTCCCCGTGGTCGGCGCTTGAGGCTGAGGGGTCACGATAAGCGGATTGAGTGACTCTCTGTCTGGCGGGGGAGAGGTGGGGTGGGGCGGTCAGGGCCTGCTGTCGCGCGGAGGAGCATCAGGGGGTGGGTGGCCGGAGCGATGTGCAGGCTGGCATCGAGATGGCGCAGATAGGTGAACGGCCTTTCCAGTCCGATGGGTTGGCCCTCGATCGGATGATTGGCGGCCGCGAGTGTGACGCTTGGTGAGGTCGCATAAAGGGGGAGGGGTGCGGCCGGGGTGTGCAGTGAGGGGGAGGTTGGAATCCTTGGGTTGGGGCTTTCTGCTGAGTCGCACCCCGTGTCGACGCAGGGCGGCAGGGCGCGCGTGAGGTAATTGCGCCGCTTATGCCCCATAAGGCGGCCTGCCGGCCGCACCTGTCGCGGAGTTGTGACGGGCAGCACCGAGCGAGGTGTGGGTGCCGTTCGATAGGCTAAGGACAGGCTTGTGACAGGGGACCGGACTTATCGCCCCCAACGGGAAGAACGGGACTAGCAGGATGAACGGGGAGGGCCAAGCGCATGGCCAGTGACGGGTACAAGGTCGATCTGAGTGCGCTCGACCAGGTCATCAGGAAGCTGAACGCGATTATTGGTGACCTCGGCAAGGCGAACGGGGACACGAAGAGCAACACGTACCTGCCACCAGGTGCATTGGGCGCGAGCGTGGCTGGGCAGTGCACGACGGGCGGGAGCACGTCGGGCGGCCGGTTCGAAGAGGCGGAAGCGCTGACTTCCGCTCACGCCGAGATGAAGGACTATCTCGAGGCCGTCGTTGCTCACCTGGAGTCGGTGATGGACGACTTCGGTACGAAGACGAAAAAGGCGCACGGGGCGTATCAGGACGCTGAGGCGGACACCTCGAACGCTGTGCATGGGGCGAACCAGGTGTCGACTTCGTCCTCGGGGTCGGGGATCGGTTCGGGTTCGTCGGCGGGGTCGATGTCGGGTGTTTAGAGGCATCAAGGACGGCGGCGGACGCGTAGGACACGAAGCGAGAGACGAAGGGGGCCTGGGGCGCAATGAGTGACCAGGGCGCGGACTACACCTACCAGGCGCCGACGCAGTGCTACGTCGGCGACAACACGACCGACTTCAAGAACCTGGACATGGACACCATGAAGGCCATGGTCCAGGGCGCCAACCCTGAGAACGTGCACACTGCTGCTAGGGGATGGAAGGGTGTCCACGACCAGCTTGTCGCGGCCAAAGAGACCTATGAGCACGCTGTTGCCGAGGTAATGGAGCACTGGCAGGGCTCGTCAGCCGACCAGTTCCAGGCTCGGTCGAAGGTGATCGCAAAGAAGATCCATGACACGTCCACGTATGCGACGCAGGTCTCCACTGCGATGACGAGTGCGGCGAACGTACTCGGGGACATCAAGAAGCAAGTCCTGGCTATGCAGAAGCCGTCCGCGGGCGATAGCAGGTCTGACCGTCTCACCGATATCAACCGCGATGAGGACGGCCTCAACAAGGACCTCGCCGACAAGAATGTCACTGCGCAGCAGATCGCTGATGGTCGTGAAGGCGACATGTCGGCTGGGCGAGAGGCGCAGATGGCCATGGCTGTGAAGATGGAGGCGCTGGGGGCGGCGTACAACTCGCAGACCAAGTCGATGGGGTCGTGGAGTCGGAATGGGCGAGTTACGGATAACGAGGACTATCCAGGCGAACCCGGTGGAGTGACCCCCGTGCCCATCGTCGCCGGTTCCGTAGGTGCCCCCTCTGGCGGCACCGGGACTGGCAACCTCAGCCGCTCAAACGCGTCCGGCTCGCCAGTCAAGGGAATGAAGTCGCCGACCACCAACGGCATCAGCGGAGGCATCGGCTCGCAGAAGCCGACGGCCGGTTCGCAGATCGGCGCCGGAAACCTCGGCTTCAACGGCGGCTCGGGAACCGGAGCCGGCGGTATCAGCGCGGGGGCCGGCGCTGGTACTGGCGGCATCGGTGGCGGCATGGCTGGTTCAGGAGCTGGTGCTGGCGCGGGCGGTGTCGGAGGAGCGGGCATCGGCGGCGGGATCGGTGCTGGTGCAGGCCTCGGCGCGGGTGCCGCAGGCCGTGGCGGCGCAGGCGCCATGGGACGCGGCGGTCTCGGTGGTGGCGCGGGTGCTGGAGCCGCTGGCAAGGATGCTGCGAAGGGCCTGAAGGGCAACTCGCTCGCCCGTACCAAGGGCGGCGAGATCGGCAAGTCCGTCGTCAAGCCGGGCTCCGGACAGCAGGGCGGTTCCGCTCTGCGTCAGAAGCCGAAGACCGCGACCGGTGGTGCCGGAAAGGACGCCGGACGTAATGGTCTCGCTGGGCACGGTGCTCAGACGGGCAAGGGCAAGGACAAGAGGGGTCGCGACAACTCTCGCCCGGACTACCTGGTCGAGGACGAGCAGACCTGGGCGAACGGTCGCACTGTTAACCCCAAGGTCGTGGAATAGTCAGGCCTACTGGTTAAGTATGCGGTGAAGACAAGACGGGGCCCGCAGCCTTCGGGCTGTGGGCCCCGCCCTGCGAGGGAAGGTGTTACGGCATGAGCTTCACGCGAGCGCTGCGCGCTGTGGGCGCTGCAGCGGCGGCGGGAGCGCTGCTTTTCGCGGCCGCGCCGACGGCGTCGGCGGACCAGGTCAGAGACGACCAATGGGCGTTGTCGGCGTTCTCCGCCGATAAGATTTGGCAGGTCGCGACAGGCGAGGGCGTGACGGTTGCCGTGATCGATAGCGGCTTCAAGACCAGCCATCCTGACCTCAAGGGTAAATTCCTCGCGGGCAGGGACTTTATCGACGGAGACACGTCGATTGAGCCTGATCCGCAGGACGGCAACAACCCTGGCCATGGCACAGGGATGGCCAGCATTATCGCCGGTCATGGCCACGGTACGGGTGGCGGGAGCGGAGTGAAGGGCCTGGCGCCAGACGCCAAGATCCTTCCGATCCGCGACGATGGCGGCAAGGGCATGTTCGGTCCGGCGATTCGGTACGCCGTTGACCACGGTGCGGACGTCATCAACATCTCTCAAATCAACTGGACTTCAGAGAGCGCCGACTCCAAGGGCGTTCAGGAAGAGCAGGAGGCCGTCAAATACGCCTTGGACAAGGGCGTACCTGTCGTCGCAGGCTCTGGCAATGATGGCAAGACAGGCAGCGATGCTCAAAACCACCCTGCGGTCGACCCAGGTGTTGTAGCGGTCGGTGCCATTGGCTCGAATGGGCAGATCTGGGATGGCTCCAATTACGGTTCGCATCTCATGCTTACCGCGCCCGGCGTCGATATCGTCACCGCTGGTCTCGACTCCGATGGCTACGACGGCGGCGATGGCACCTCGGACTCCACTGCCTATACCTCCGCCGCCCTTGCTCTCCTCAAGCAGAAGTTCCCCGACCTGACCCCAGGGCAGCTGGTCAACCGCCTCGTCAAGACAGCCGGTCTACCCGCTTCTGCGAAGGGCACGTCTCTCCCCGACGAGCACTATGGCTATGGCTATATCCAACCGTTGGCTGCCCTCACCAAGGACGTCCCGGCAGGCTCCAAGAACGGGCCGCTGAAGATCGATGAACTGAACGCCGCTGTCGGCAAGGCGAAGGGCGGCGACGCCTCGGCACCGTCTTCCTCGCCGCCCGAGGCGGCCTCCGACTCCTCGGACTCCGGCGGTATGAGCACCGGCCTGATCGTTGGCATCGCTGCCGGCGTCCTCGTCATCTTGGTGATCGTCGTCATCGTGATTGTGCGCAGCCGCAAGAACAGTGGCGGTGGCCCGCCCCCGCCCCCCGGTGGTGGTTGGGGCGGCGGTGGTCACCAGCCGTACCCGACGCAGCAGCCGTACCCGGGCTCGTACCCGCAGCAGGCGCCCCCCGCGCCGGGTGGTTCGTACCCTCAGGCTCCCTCTCAACCGCCGTACAGGCAGCAGTAGTTCGTGCTTCACGTTAGAGCCCCGCGTCCAACCGGACGCGGGGCTCTAACGTGTGCGTGAGATGCGCATACGGGGTCGAGGGGCGGTCACGGGAGCCTTGGAGCAGGGCTCACCGTGTCGAGAGCGGCTGAGGTCGCGTCTCGTGCCGAGATCAAGCGAATCCCTCTCCTTGGGCGTCGGCGGTCGATTCCCGGTGTCCAGTTCCGCCGCCCCGTCGGCTGTCAGTGCCGGTCTGTGGCTCGCGGGTGCCCCGTGCCCGCGAAGGTGATCCAACACGTCTCCCGGCCGGTGTCGAGGAGGTACCAGATGCGGCCGCCGCCGGTCACTTCGATCTGCCACTGCTCGCAGGTCTGCCCGCGGTGAGTGCCGTGCGCCAGACTGCCCTTGAGCCGGTGGTGTCGTGGTGTCTCGATGGCCGGTCTGGCGGTGGTGCGCATGGTGATCCAAGCGCGGTAGGTGTTCTCGCGGGCCTGCTGGGTGAGGCTCTCCCAGCCTTTGGCCGAGGCGGCATCGGCGAAGCGGACTTCCCATTGGCCGTCCGGTGCCGGAGGCGCGGCGCGGTCGCCGCGGCCTGGGCTCACGCGGCACCTCGCGGGTCCGTCACCAGGCCGTAGTCCTCACCGTGATCTTTGGTCAGCGCAGCAAGAAGTTCGGGGTCGGAGTAGACCTCGGCCGTGTGCTGCCAGGCAACGAGCATCTGTGCGACAGACGCGTTGTTGCCGATTGAGTCGGCGGCGCGCATCGTGTCGACCAGTTCAACGGCAAAGGCATGGAGATCGGACTCGGGTAGGAAACGGACCCAAGGGAAGGCGTCCGGCAGCACGTCAAGGAGCAGTTCCATGCTGCCGGGCTCCCGGCGTGCCATCGCGGCCAGCATCCGGGTAGCTGCCGATACGACGGTCTGGTCCTGCTCGGCCCGTGCCGCGGTGGTCAGGACCAGATCCTCGCCGTCTCTGCGGTGCAGGAGCAGTCTCGGCGATTCCTGGAGCCGGGCAAGTGTCTGCTTGTTCTTGTTGACCAGTTCGGAGAAGTTCACGGATACGTTCTCAGCACTCATGACTTTGAAATTACTTTGAAAGTGGCCGTGACGCCATCACCCACACGTGGGGTGGTCCTCGGAAGTGCGTCGACCGCCTGCATTTCGGCGCGTTGCAGAACGGGACCTGTTTCCTCCGGGACTCGGGGCGCGTGGCATGTGCGTGAGAGGCAGTGGAGGTCACCGCCTCATGGCAGTGCGATCTCGGCCCACACGCTCAGCCCGCCCGTAGTCGGCCGGCACCCCCAGCGTTTGCTGAGGCCTTGCACGATGAGCAGCCCGCGCCCGGACTCCTCCTCAGCGGAGGCGACCGTGTCAACCGGCCTCCACGGCAGGTCTTCCGAGGTCCCGCCGCCCTCGTCCGCTACGACGACAGTCACGATGTCGCGGCGGCAGCCCACCGCCACTGTGAGCAAGGGGCCCTGGCCGTGGCCGATGGCGTTCGCGGCCAGCTCCCCGGTGACCGCCTCCATTGCGTCGGCGGCCTCATCGGGCAGTCCCCAAGCGCGGGCGCCGTCCCGCACGAATCGTCGGGCCGCGCATGCCGACCGCGGGCAGTCCCCGGGGAAGGCGGCGAGCCGGAACATGGCCGGTGCCGCGTTGTAGAGGTCGCGTACGGCTCGGCACATGGCAGGTGACCCGGCCGCCCACTCGGTGAGATGCTCCAGTCGTTCCCCGCGGCAACGGGCGACGAGCAAGGTGTCCCGTAGGGCGGCAGTCAACTCGCGCATCAGTACAGGGTGTTCGGCGGTGGCCTTCGGCAGTGGCGGTTCGGCGCGTGCGAGGAGTCTTCGTGCCAAGCCGAGCTGCAGAAACTCGATGTTGTCGGCATGGCGTGTGACCACGCCGACGGCGTCCGGCGGGTCGTCGGTGACGAGATAGCAGTCCTGGCCGCGCTCGCCGCGCCAGGGCAGCAATCGGATGCAACTCCCGTCGCTGATCGCCGAATTGTCCGTCACGCGGTCCTCCCGAGGTGGTCGTGAATCTGGCGGAAGTCGATGTCTACGCCGTAGGTCGCGCACCACAGGGCGTCGCGGCGCATCCGCTGCAGCCGTGCTTTCGCGTCGGCTTCGAAGGCGTGCAGATAGGGGCGGATCAGTGCGTTGTCCGCACCATCGAGGGGTTCGTGCCAGTGCCGGACGGTGGGGGCGGGGGACGCGGTGGCAATGGGGAGCGGGCTGAGTGCTGGGGGTGAAGGAGCGGGCGTTGTGTAGCCGGCGGCGGCAGCGCGGGGTGCTCGGTGACGCCCAGAAGGAGCAAGAAACGTCTGCACTGCATCGAGGAGTTGACGAATCAGTGCTGGCATGCGGACTCGCCGTGATCGCTGGCGACGGGCAGGCCGATGGGGGATCTGGTGCACACGTTCACGGGCAGCCCGCCGTTCCAGTCGCGGAGGTAGGAGTGGCCGCCGGGTCGTGGGCAGTCGGGAGCTCCGCAGGCGGCGTCGGCGAGGTAGTGGAGGCGGTGACGGGGTTCCGGGATGAGGGTGGTGGGGTCGGTGATCCGTAGGCGGATGGCCGGGACTACTTCGACTGGCATCACGTGCTCCTTTGCGAGTAGCCAGGGAGGGTTCAGGGGAAGCCTGCTATGGGATTCCCATGAAGGGGGTGCTCTCGAGAGGAGTTCGTCAATGTGGGTGACGCTCGTCGTTCGCACGTCCGAAGGCGACACCGCAGCCCGTACGGTCTCCTCAATGCCAGGGGCGTTAATTCCTTGTGCAGTAGGAGGGGTTGGGCAATGACTGCCACACAGATCAGTCCGGCCGGGCGCATGCAGATCGCGCGGGGCCTCGCGTCACTACGAGAACGATCCGGGTTGACCCAGGTCCAGGTCGCCGACCGTGCGGGCGTGAGTACCACCACGGTCAGTCGCTACGAAATGTGGCAGGACCGTGCCCGGATTCGATGGGCAACGGTGAAGGCACTCGCCGATGCCTGCGACGCCTCGGCGGCAGAGCGGGAGGCTTTGGTCGCTGTCGCGAAGTCACAGACTGACGGGTGGTGGGTGGGCAACAGTGCCGTGCCCGCCTGGCTGGACCCACTCGTCTCCTTCGAGCAGGAGTCGGCGTACGAGCACATCTACGCGAACTCGGCTCTCCCTGGGCTGCTGCAGACCCGCGAGTACGCGATGGCGGTGCATCAAGCGCGTGAAGTGCGAAGCTCCAACGACGAGATCGAGCGCATGGTCGACGCGCGGATCCAGCGCCAGGAGACTCTTGAGAGGGACCCAGGCCTGCACTTGTGGGCCGTCCTGGACGAGTCCGTACTACGTCGAAGGGTCGGCGACACGAAGACCATGGCGCGACAGCTGGGCCACCTGTACGACATGGCGCAGCGCCCCAACATCACCGTCCAGGTCCTGCCGTTCAGTGCGGGTGCGCATGCCGCGGGAGCCGGGCACTTCGTCATCCTCGGGCGGGACGACGAACGCGAGCCGCTCAATTCCATGGCGGTCGTCTACGTCGAAATGCGCCGTCGGGGCCTGTACTTGGATGATGCCGAGGACATCAGTGCCTACAAGTTGACCTTCGACTACCTTCGTTCGCAGGCCGCCGACACCACAGCCTCGGCACGGCTGATCCGTAGAGTGCAGCAGGAGATATCCCCATGAGTTATGCGTCAACTACAGCGATGTGTCAGGAAAATGACATCTGGTTCAAGTCCTCGTACAGTGGTGGAGAGGGTAATGAATGTGTTGAGATAGCCAACTTTCGGACCCATGTAGCCGTACGTGACTCAAAGAACCTAGCCCAGGGCGCCTTGAAGGTAAGTGCCGACTGTTTCGCCATGTTCGTCAGTGGCATGGCAACGTGAATGACTTCACTCCATGAGCCGGACCAAACCGGCGTGGTCCGAGCTGAGTTGTCGATGTTCTTCCGGCGGGGCCGCGCTGGCCCTAAATGGCGTCCCGGAATCTCGGAGGGTCGTAGCTCAGGGCCGTAGGACCACCGGTTCTTCGGACAACTTCAGCGCCCACTGGGCCTCTTCATCGAAACTCATGGACCCGACCCACTCGTTGTAGAAGGCCGTTCCGGCTTCCGGAATGGCGCTCGAGCGGACCTCAAATGACGCAAATGCCCAGTGAGTCGAGCAGACCAGGACGAACTCCGGCGCGGTGACATCCCGGAGGGCAGCAACAGCTGCTTGGGACCAGCGCTGATCTGTCACGTCATCGTCATCACTGAGCATTTCACCGATGAAAGTCCGGAGGTCGTCACGTGACGTCTGGTGGCGCTTGAAAACGTAGGAGTTGAACTGGCCCTGCACCCACTGCGAGTTGAAGGGGTGGGGGACCCACATCCAGCTCCACCCAGGGCCGGAGCTCCTGTGAGTAGCCTCCGATTCCGGATAGTCACAATTGGACATCACGGGTACATATTGGTGGCCCGGAGCAGTGTTCAGCTTATGCATGACCCTCCCTACAAGATCACTTGTCGAGCTAAGCAGCGGAGACAAGCAGCCCCACCCATCACCCCTCACCCGGCGGCAGGCTACACGGACACGCCACATTGATACCGGCCTTGTGGCGCCTCTTCACCGTTGTCGCACATGCTCGGACCTGACGTGTTCGGACGCCCCGGCAGTGCTGAGACGTTCGCGTATCGCACCCGATGGGGATTACGGGACGGCCCTTAAAGCGTGTTGCACAAGGCCGTGTTCGAGCAGGACAGGGCACGCGGTCGCGGTCTTCTGGTCATGATGCGAGGGCGAGGTTGTGCATGTGGGCGACGGCCTGGACGGCGTGGTGGAGGCCGTCGCCATGCTGCCGGCAGTCGCGGAGGATCTTGTAGTTCTTCATCCGGCCGATCACATGCTCCACCCGGGCCCGCACCGTGCGATGGGCCGCGTTGTCGGACTCCTCGCCCGGCAGCAGCTCGCGTCGGGGACGCTTGCGGTGCGGCACGACCATCCCGCAGTTGAGATAGGCGCCGTCGCCGAGCACGGTCACGCCCTGGCAGTGCTCGGCGAGGCCGGAAGCCCGCCAGGCATGCGCGTCCGCGGTGGTGCCCGGCACCGGCCGGGCCGCAGCGATCACGAGACAGGTGTCGGCATCCACGATGACCTGCACGTTCGCCGAGAACCGGTAGTTGCGCGAGGACGAGCCGACGTGCCGGTCACGGACCGGGATGAGGGTGCCGTCCACGATCCACAACCGATCGGTGGCATCGGCCGGGCGGGAGACGGGCTCCAGCGCCAGCAGCGGACCGAGCCGCTGGATCACCCGGCACACTGTCGAGGAGGAGATGCCGAACAACGGGCCCAGCTGCCGCATCGTCAGGTTCGTCCGGTAGTACACCGCGACGATCAGCACCCGCTCGGCCAGCGGCAGACTCCACGGCCGACCCCGCAGAGTGCCGTTACCGCCCCGCTCACGCACCGCCCTCAGCAGCCGCGCAAACTGCGTCATCCGCAACCCGGTGAACGTCTCTATCCACACCTGTTCGGCCCTCAACACCCCAGCCATACACCGGAGATTCCCAGTTCATGGCCTTGTGCAACACGCTTTAGGGGGTTCACTGTCAAGGCGTCAGCAGGAGAAGACATCTCCCGCCAAGTAGCGGGTGGCCTTCGTGGCTGCGGTGGCGAAGTCCTTGCGCAGAGCCGCGTCGAAGGTCCGGAAGGCTGGCATGTCCTGGACCTCGACCTCCAGCATGGCCTCGCCTTTTTTCCACACGCCTGGTGCGGTGCAGGGAATGTCGATCCAGGCTCGGTGGCCGACCACCGAGCCGGTCCACGAATTCACGGTGAAGGTGTCTGCCGTCCGCGAGGAGGTGGCGGAAGTGGGGGAAGGCGACGCGCTCGTGCCGTTCCTCACGGTCTTCTTCCACAGGTAGGAGATGCGGACGGAGTGCTCCTCGCCGTCCAGGAAGCAGTACCCGTATGCCTTCCACGTGGTCGGGTGGAAGCGGCTGGTGTCCTCGGAGGTGATGCCGCCGTCACCGACAAGGGAGTTGAACACCGAGCCGGAGAGTTTGCCGTCGCAGACCGGGGAAGCGGTGCTGGGAGTGTCGGGCGGGTTCTTGTTGTTGCTGCAGCCGGTCAGGGTGAGCAGGAGCAGAGCGATGACGGCGATCGGCCGGTGCCGGGGGCGCCTGTTGGTCGTGTTGCTCATTTGTCGTTCACCGAGGAGTTCCACGTCGCACCTTCGGCGTATCCAAGCTGGGCTGTCCGCTCGATGGTGCCGCTGTCCACGTTGATATCCCCTTGCGTCATGTCGAGCCCAGCGGCTTGGTAGGCCAGCCGAAGAGACTGGGCGGTGGAGGTGCCGATCGCTTTCCTGCCGTCTGCGTAATCCCCTGCCGCCTCGGAGTTGGCTTCGGCGCCAGTGTCCTGCTGGGCCCGCTTGACGACGAGTTCCTGGATGTCCTCGACTGCGAACCCGGCGATGACCCCGGCTACAGGGGCGGCGGCGGCGGTGGCGCCGCCGACGGCCATCGACAATCCGCGTCCTACCCATTTATCAGTGGTGGCGACGGCGTTGTTGTAGTCGGCGTCCGAGGCGGAGTGCGCCTCATGTATGGCCTGAGTGCGCCCGTCGGCCATGATTCCGGCCACAACGGCTCCAGGATGGGCGACGTTCTGCAGGGCCTCGGTCATCTGCGTGGGGTCGCTTTCGATGACCCGCTGCATGAGTACCGCGGAGTGGGCCTGTTGGGCCTGGGTGATGGCTGCGTAGGCGTCGGGGTCCTGGCCCACCGCGCCGAGGAAGGGCTGGAGCTTCGACATGTCCAGGTCTGCGTCCGCTCCGAAGGGGGTGATGGTGCCTTGTTCGTTGGCTATGGCTCCTTGGACGTCGGCCATGTAGTCGGCGGTCATGTTCCCCAGGCTGTCGCGGAGTGCGTTGCGCCCGTCCTCGGCGAGCGTCCCGGGCTCGGCGCCTACCGTGTTGACGATGTCGTGCATCAGTGCCGCGCGCTCCGGGCTGTGCTTTACGGGTGCCGCGTCCTCGTCTCCGTAGGAGCGTCCAGTGGTGGCGGATTCCATCGCGTGCCCGAGGTTGTCGTAGCCGCTGGGGTGCTTGGCGTCGCCGGTGTAGGCGGCACCTTCGGGCCAGTGGCGGTCCTTGAGGAGGTAGTCGAGGCGGTCGATCTCCTCGCCGTCGACGGTGGTGCTGCCGGTGAGGAACTCGGTGGAGGCTTCGGGGTTGTGGCCGAGGCCTTCCATGAAGCCGGTCATGGGGTCGAGGGCCACGATGTTGGTCAGTCCGGAGGTGCGGGTGTTGTCGCCGCTCCAGTAGGCGTCGGGGTTCTTCCCGCCGCCCGCTGTGCCGTTCTTCTCCGCCGTGATGAGGTCGTCGCCGTAGTCCTGGAGAAAGTCCCTGTCCCACTTTCCGTGGCTCATCAGGCTTCCGGTGAGCTGGTAGCCATTGAGGCCGTAGGCGGACTGAGTGGGGTTGGCGTTGAACTCGTGCTGTCCGGATGCGAGTAGGTCGTTCTGGAACTTGGTGATGCCAGCGTTCGGCTTGCCATTGTCGTCGGATCTGGTGGCGGTCCCCAGGGTGGTGCCCAAGTTCCTCTGGAACGACTTGAGTTCGGCGAGCTCCCTCTTGGAGAGATGGGTTCCGGCGGGCGGGTTGACGAGCTCGTTGTACCTTTCCAGAGTGTTGTCGGCTCCGGTTTTCAGCGCGAAGCGGCTGGCGAATTCGGGGTCGTTACGGTTGGCGGAGAGGACGGCGTTCAGTCGGTCGAATTCGACGTCGGTCAGGCGGCCCTTCTTCTTCATGAGGTGTGCTGCCTGGTCGGCCTCGATGGCGTCGAGGCTCGTGTAGGCGCTGGTGTTGAAGGATGTGTTGTTGTCGCCGTTGGCGTCGCGTTCCAGGGCGGCGCTTGCGGCCTCGTCGGCGGCGGTGGCCAGTTCCAGGATCCGTTTCATACGGGATTCCAGGGCGTCCAGGGCCTTGTTGCGCTCGGTGGCGAAGCCTTCGGCAGAGGAGGCTGTGGGGCTGTTCCAGCGTTCGTCGACGTCCTCGATCGCTCCCTTGTCGGAGATGCGGAAGCCGTCGGCCGGAGCCTCGTCGATCAGCGTGTGTAGCTGTTTCTGGAACTTGGCGAACTCGCCGTGGGCGTCGTTCAGGAGCTTGGCGATGCGGCCGGCCTCGGTGGCGGCGTCCTCGTACTGCTTGCGGGCCTTCTTCATGGTGGAGAAGGCTGCTTCGGCAGCGTCGCCTTCCCAGTGGCCCTCGAGGTGGGTGATGACGCGGCGGGTGAACTCGTCATGCAGGCTCTCGTACTTGGCGGGCAGGACCTTCCAGGACTCGGCGGCCGTGGCTAAGGGCGCGAGATCGGCCTCGTTGACGTAGGCGAAGGACGGCATGTGTGGTGATTCCTTTGGGGCGTGGGGCGGACGAGGCGTCCGGGCCGGCTGATGTACCGGCCTAGCGGCGAGCGGGGAAGCGGGTCCGCTCAGCCGAAGGGGGAAGTGATCGAGGCCATGCGGGCCTGTTCTTCCTGCTCGGCACGGGTGTACTCGCCGGTGGTGGCGTGCAGGCGGTCGCTGATGTCCTGCAGCATGCCCTTGAGGTGGGTGACCTGTTCGCCCCAGCGGACGTCCATCGTCATCAGGGAGCCGGCGGTGGCCCAGGAGCCGGCCTCCGGGAGGCCGGGGGCGGTGTGTTTGTTGAGGCCTTTGACGGCGCTCTGAGTGTTCTCGTCGGCGGTGTTGTCGACGTTCTCGGTGTCACCGCGGAGTTCGACCAGGGCGTTGGCCGCCTGCTTCATGCGGCTGGTGTCGGTCTTGCTTGTGCCTGATCCGGTCGTGGACGTACCGGCACCAGAAGGTGAAGTCACCTGGAATCAGCCCCCGTTGGCGGCGCGCGGGCCGCAACTCTCAGATCCGTGAATTCGACAGCGGTACGGTACAGCTGTTCGAGGGGGATGTCAGGGAGATGCCAGGGGGATGCCAGGGGGATGTGATGGGTTCGCGTGGTTCTGTGGCGGTGCGGTGGCCGTCTCGCGCTCAGCCGTGAGCCAGTTGCAGTCGATCAGGCGGGAAGCGTGAGGTCGACCGTGGGCGGGGCGGGCGGCCACCGGATGGTCGCCGCCCGCCCCGCGGAGCGTCAGTCGCCCATCTTGACGAGCGAGGCCTCGTGCGCCTCGCTCGCCACCGAGCTCTTGCCGGTGTTGGAGACCGAGGCCAGGAACACGCTGTCGTCGTGCAGGTAGGGCATCGCCCAGGCGTCCTGACCGAGGGCGCCGTCCAGGTGCCCGTAGTACTGCTCTTGCGTCTCGGAGCCGGACTTGGGGTCGAGGCTGACGAGGTACATGGGGGACCCGTCGCCGCCGAAGTTCTCCTCCCGCCAGCCGGTTTCGTCTTGCTTCAGCGCCAGGAGCTCGTTTCCGGACCCTTGGACGAGCGAGTACTCCGCGTCGTCGCTGCTTCCGGTGGACCAGACGCGCTTGCCGCTGGCGAGGTCGTACGCGTCGATCGCCGACCCCAGGCTCGAACCGTCGTGCTTTTCGGCGATGTAGAGCGTATTGCCGATGACCTTCAGCGCGGGCCGCGGGTCGCCTTCCGTCGCGGCCTCCTGCTGCGAGAAGTAGATGTCGGGGGAGGAGTATTCCTCGAGGTTCTCTCCGAGAACCAGGGTGTTTCTGGCTTTGCCGTCATCCTGCAGGACGGTGAACCCGTTCTTCTTCACCTCCTGGGGGACGCCGACGATGACCGGAGAGGTCGACACGACCATCGCGTCCTCGCCGTACTCCCACTCGCCGTCACCCATGGCATAGGTCCACTTCGCCTTGCCGGTGGCCGGATCGACGCCGGCCGCCGTCGAGCTCTGGCCGTCCGGGGAGCCGTAGGCCCAGCGGGTGGTGCAGAGCTGCACCCTCACCAGCTGCTTGCCGCCGACGTACCCCTGGCCCTCGCACGGCTTTCCGCCGTACGTCTCCTTCTTGCTGTCCTTCCAGAGCACCTTGCCGGTACGCAGGTCGTACGCGGTCTTGTCGTTGACGACGACCGTGCCGCCGCTCACCGCGGTGCTGGGGCCGTCCTGACGCTTCGAGATCGTGTGCTGCCACAGCTTCTTGCCGGTCTTGAGGTCAAGGGCGAAGAGGCCGTTGCAGTCATGGACGGCGCCGACGGCGAGGATCGCGATGTCCTCGCTGGTCACGGAGGAGGCGTGACAGATCGTGGAGGCTCCCTTTCCGGGAGCGGCCATGCCCCACTGAAGGTCGCCGCTGTTGGCATCGAGTGCGCTGACACCGTCGGTCTGGGCGCGGACGACGTTCTTCCCCGTGAACCACGTACCGAGGTAGTTCTGGGTGTCGGATTCGCCCCCGTAGTACGGAAGGCTCCACTCGACCTGGGTCTTGGAGGGGTCGAGCACGATCCAGGCCACCGAGCCGAAGACGCCCGACATGATGACGCTGAGCACCAGGAGGAAGATCATCAGCCCCTTGCCCCGCTGCTTCCCGGGGGTGGAGGACGGCGGGTGCATGGGCGTGAACTGCGGCGGCGCGAAGGCTTGTTGGGGTTGCTGCGGCGGGTAGGTCTGCTGCGGTGGATAGGGCTGCTGCGGTGCGTAGCCCTGTTGGGGCGGATACGGCGGGTTGTGGGGCTGCTGACCCGGAACGGGCGGCATGCCGTTGGAGTAGCCGGGCGTCGTCATGAGATCTGCTTCCTCACGTAGTCGGCCCAGGCGTTCTGGAACTCGTCCGAACCCATACCGGTGGCCTTCGTCAGCTGCGCGTTCATCCCCTTGGGGTTCTTGTACTGCTCGGCCACGAAGGCGAGGGCCTTGTCCTCGCCGTACTTCTCGGCGATGAAGCGGATGGCCAGCCAGCCCAGGGTGTAGTGCGCGCTGTTCTCCGCGTCGATCGTGCTGTGGAAGTCGTCGCTGAGAGGGAGCTTGCCGTCGAAGGGATCGACGTAGCTGCCCGCGTAGTACCTCTTCAGGCCGCGCAGTTCGTTGGCCGCCGACGAGGGCGCATTCCGCATTGCCATGTATTCGGCGAAGCCCTCGATCACCCACAGCTGCGCCTGGCCGTCGGGGCCCGTCAGCGGCTCCACCATGGTGTGCGCCAGTTCGTGGTGGCTGATCTCGAGAACGCCCGAGGCGTAACCGGGACGGGTGAACCGGCTCTCCGCGGTGTCCATGACGATGCGGGCGCCACCGTTTTGGACGTTCACCCTGGCCTTGGTCCCGCCGGCTGTCACCGCCGGCATCTGGATGGACACGCCCGCCTCGGCGATCGACTCGTCGTCCTCCTGGCCGGTGCCCGCCCGGTACATGTGCTTGTACACCTTGCGGTTCTTCTCGAGTGTGACGACGAAGCCGGGCATCGTGTGGCCGCTCTTGGGGCCCTTGGCCTCCCAGACCGCGAGATTGTCCGTCGCCGCCTTCTCGATGTACGGGGCGTAGCGACGGGCGTCGGCCGCCTGGGCGGAGTCCGACATGATCACGGTGTGCGGCTTGACGGTGACGGCCATCGAGTCGTACGCGTCCCAGGGGGCCGGGTAGTTGGTCATCTCGCCGTATCCCGGGATCTCCGGAGTGGACGGTCCCACCGCGGTGACCTTCAGGTCCGAGTCCGAGGTCTTCTTCTCGACCGTCCAGCGGTACAACTCGGCGACGGGGCTGGCGTCAGCCCCCTTCACCTGGTGTACGAACGCCACTTCGACGGAAGCCGACGCGCCCGCGCCGTAGTGGTCGACGGCCCGGCCGTCGATTGTGAAGTACTGATACTCGGACACCGCGAACGGGACCTTACGAAGGTTCGCGAACAGCGAAGCCTGCTTGGTCCTCAGCGTCGACGAGCTGCCGTCGAACGGCGCGAGGTAGGCGCCCTTGTCGCCGCCCGTGAGCGCCTTGGAGTGGTTCTTGAGGAGATCGGACATGTCGCCCTGGGTGATCTCGGTGGCCTGCCCGCCCTTGCCGGCCACGGGCAACGGGTCGTCACTGACCGCCTGGACGATGCCGAACACCATCAGGCCGAGCGCAATGACGGCGATTCCGCCGAAGGCCACGGTCACCCACTTGAGGACCGGGTTCACGGTGCGCGGTGCGTCGCGCTGCGGCGTGATCGGGGGTCCCGGGGGTGCGGGCGGCGGAGACGGTGGCCTGGGTGGCTGTTGCGGGGGATACGACTGCCCGTACCCCTGCGGCGGTTGAAACGACATGGATCCCTCGTTATAGGGGGGACACACGTCCGTCCCCCGTGACGACGCTTGTCATGCATCCGACCTAGGGGACGCGAGCCTCATTTTTATCAGATGCTTATACCGGCACCGCCGGTAACTCCCGCAACACCGGGGCCCGTCCGTCCTCGGACCCGCGGTTCAGTAAAGTCGGCGGCTGCTCAGGGCGCGCTCAACGGGGACGGGGTTACGGCGGTATGGGAACGAGTGGATCTTTGGAATCGCCTGTCCGTCGGTACCGCGTGCGAGGGCTGGCTCCGGCCAGTTGGACGGCTTCGAGTGTGTGCGTTGTCGCCTTTCTGGGGTGGCTTTTTCTGCCGGTTCTGGCGTGGCGGCGTGGGCTGATCGTCGCGTGCTTGGTGGTTCTGCTGGGGTGTCTGGCCGTCGTGCTGCTGGGGCGTCGCGGGCTGCCCGTGGGGGACGGTGGCGAGAGCGCGGGGTACAGCGCCGTCAGGCCGGAGTTTCCGGCGGCCGGGGATCCGCCGGGGCTGCCGGCGGCGTTGCCCGTCGGGCGGCGTGTGAAGGCGCGCGGACTGGTCGGCATCGTCGCGTTTCTGGCGGCGCTCGCCGGGATTCTGGCCGTAACCGCGGGAGACGACACGGACGCCGGCCGAGCGGCTGCCCTGGCCGAGGCCGGGGCCGTCCCGGGCAGCGCCCGGATCGTGCAGGTGCGCGAACTCGAGCGGTACGCAGGCCGCTCGGATACGGACTTCGGGGCCGAGGTGACGGTGATGCTGCCGGGGCGAGAGGGAGAGCCGGGTTCCCGGACGACGCTCTGGGCTCGCACGCACGAAGAGCCCCACGAGGGCGGGAAGTTGAGGGTCCTGTACTCGCCGGGCCACCCCGAACTCGGTGCCGTGCACGGTGACAGCGGGACGCTCGACCGACTGCAGGCCGGCACTGCCTTGACGCCCGTCGCTACCTGGGCGTTCTTCGGCGGCTGGGCAGGGGTGTCGCTCCTTGTGGTGCTGCTGTCCGTCTTCGGGGGCGGTTTCCGTGGGCTCTCCCGCCTCGAAGGCGGTGCGCGTGCGGTCCGTGGCAGCGTTTGGGGCGTTACGCGGTGGGGCGGTGGCGGCACCGCGCTGCGGGTGCGCACCGCTACCGGTGAGGTCCACTTCTGCGCGGAGCAGAACAACCAGGCCATCGCCAGGTCCCTGCGGAACGAGGAAGTGTGGGTCTGCTGGGCCGCGGCCGAAAAGCCTGCGGCCGGGGGTTCCGGCGAGCGGCTGCGTGCCTCACTGATCGGCGACGGCGGATGGTGCCTGCCGGGTGAGGTGTGGAGCGCTCAGGTCGCGCGGGTCGACCGTGACTCGTCCACCGTCGGCACCCCGGAAGCACCGGTCGACCCCCGCCGGTCGGTGGCACTGTGGCTGCCGGTGACGTCCTGGCCGCTCCGCATCCACGGGTGGAGCGTGGTGCTCCTCGCGGTCGCCATGGTCGCCACCGCCCTGCTCCTGACCGATACGGGAGGCCGCCCCCGCTGGGCGGCGGGGTTCGTCGCGGCTGTTGCGCTCCTGGGAACGTGCGTCGGCTACTTGGCTTCCGGCAGCTCCCGGAAGGGTTCCCCGGCTCTGACCGAGGCGACCGCAACGAAGGCCTGAATAGGGCCATGAGGAAAGGATGCTGTGCGTGAGCTCCAAGGAGCGGCTGAACTCCGAGATCCGGGAAGCCGTGCGGCATCATTACCGGTTCGCCGTTAAGCGATTTGCCCGGCAGGCGCCCTTGTTCGTGGCGCTATGGGTGCTGTTCGTGGTAAGTGACACCGCACTTCTCATTCCTGTCGGGCTCGTCGGAATTCTCGGCGGTCTCTACTGTCTGCAGATGCTTGCGCGCAGAGCTGGTTGCACCTGGATGTGTGCGCGCGCCTTCCGGGCCTACGAGGCTGACTTTGTCCCCACCCTCAAGAAAGTGCGACAGGAAGGCGGGGGCGTGCTCTTTCTGCTGCTCGGGCAGGAACGGAATCCGATGTGGACGATGCGCGCCCACAAGGCCAGCAGGAAGGACGGCTGGCCGAAGGATATTGAGGCCGGCCTGTGGTTCGCGGGTGACAGGCTCTTCGGCGGTGCTGCGTTCGTACCAGGAAGTGGCGAACTGCTGATCATGCAGCCGAACGGTTGGAAGCTCTGGGCCCCGGAGAGGAAGAGCGCTGGTGCTGAGCGCATCGCGAGGGCGCGGAGGGCGGGGATCAGACGCCTCCGGATCCGGCGGCCGGTGCGTGTGCATGGGTGACGAGAGGGCGGCGGGGGAGCAGCGTTGACGCCCCGTCCTCTGAACCCCCCTCCTCTGAACCCCCTCCTCAGAACAACCCGTGCCACATCTGCTCGATGATCAGGGACCACCAGTTGCCCGGTTCCGACAGGGCGTTCGGGTCGATGGCCAGCAGGCGGGTCTGGAGGTCGGCGACGATGTTGCCCGCCAGGTGTGGGTCCGCGTCGAGCATGTGGCCGCGCGTCGCGTACAGGGTGGCGAGGGAGTACGCGAAGGCGGCGACCGAGGAGTTCACGTACTGGAGGTGGCCGTCCAGGGGCATGGCCGCCCAGACCTGGCCGCTGTCGCGCTGCACCGTGATCACGAACATGCCGTCGGTGCCGATGCGGGTGTGCGTGGCGAGGGTGTTGGCCGCATCAGGGGGCAACTGGACGCCCGTACCGATGAGGTGGGTACGCACGTCCGCGAACATGCCGCCCATGACGGGCGTGACGCCGGGTGCGTCGGTGTCCGCCAGGAAGAAGAGGGGGACGTCGGCGGGGAGGCCGGCGGTGGCCAGGGTCGCGCGTGCCGCGTCGGGGAGTGCCGCGGTGGCCAGGAGCTGGGGAGCGTAACGGCGGACCTTCTGCTCGCCGAAGACCTGCGTGAGCAGCGGGCCGAGCTCCGCGTCCGGCAGGACATGCGTGGGCGGTACGGGGTGGGGGAGCGGGGCGCGGGACGGCTGTGGTGGTGCTTGCTGGCCGGCGAGTTGGGACATCATCTGCGCGTGTGAGGTGAGCGCGGTGATTCCCTCGGTGCGGGAGGCCTGGTCCCGGCCGTAGGGGTGGGCGTGCGAGTGGGAGGCCCTCGGGAACGTGGACAACAGGACGTTCGCCGTGTAGCCGCCGGGGAAGTAGCCGGGGGACAGGTCCGTGTGGATCGCGACGACGTTTTCCACGGGCACCCTCAACTCGCCCAGCTGCGCCATGCCCTGGTACTCGGCCGGCGGCTTTCCGGGCGCCGAGGTGGCCGTGACGTAGGCCTCCTGGCCGGTGCGCGGGTCGACGTAGGTGAAGACCGCGGTGTTGCCCGGGCCGGTGGCCGGGCGGCCGGGTGGTGGGCCGGCGGGGGCGGGCGTGTGTGCCGGCTGGTGCGGCTGAGGGGATGCTGCGGGCGGGGCCAACGGGTAGTCCACCACGGTGGGGGTGGGCTGCGGTGAGGTGGCGGGCGGCACCGGTGCCGTCGACGGCGGAGCCGTGCGCTGCGGGACCACCGGAGCCGGGGGCCCGGAGTCGGCAGGGCCGACCCCCTCGCCCCGGGCCGTGGAGCCCGAGGCCCCCGCGCCCGAGGCCCCCGCGCCCTGGGCCCCCGAGCCCTGGGCGGCCGAGCCCAACGCGCTCGCGTACTGCGTGAGTCCGTCCTCCTCGAACGCCGACGCCAGCATCCGCGCGCGCTGCTCGGGACCCGCCTGCGTGCGCGTCAGGAGCGGCGCGATCCGTAGGTACGTGCGTCCCGGAGCGGGCAGCGACGCGCGCGCCCGGTCGTCCGGCGCGACCTCCTCCAGCGCGGCCCGCAGTACCACCGGGTCCGTGTGCACCAGCAGCCACGGGTCCTTGAGCAGGCGGGGCAGTTGGCCCGCGCCCAGGAGGTGGCCGACGATGCCGTCCCGTACGTAGGGGTCGGCCTGCTCCCAACCCTCGTCGGGGACCCGCTCCAGCAGCTCCATCGCGAGGCAGAGGTGTGCGGAGCGCACATCGGGCAGCATGGCGCGGATCGCCTCGCCGAGGGCCGAATGGGCGAGGGTGATGAGGGTGGGTTTCGCCGCGTCCTCGTCGTTCACCGTGGTGACGAACGGGCCGGCGAGCGGCATGCCGTTGGCGATGTCCTGCGACAGGTCGCGGGCGGCCAGCGCCGAGGCCAGCGGGGCCCACAGCGGCAGCGGCAGTCCCTCGCCCTCGGCGAGGGCCAGCGGAGCGAGCATCGCGGGCAGGAGGGTCGGGTCCGCGCCGAGGCGTTGGGCGTGCATGGCGACGGCTTCGGCGGGGCCGGCGGGGAAGAGGGCGGCGTTCGGCGGCGGCTCGGGGGCCAACAAGTGTGCGCTGACGGTCAGTTGGGCGGTCAGGCGGCTGCCGCCTGGACCCGCGGCCGTGCGCGATGCGATGCCCTGCGCGAGCCAGAGCCGCATCTGCGGATCCTCGGTGAACGGCAGCCGGGGCGCCCCGAAGGTCGGGTCGAGCGCGATCTGGGTCTGCAGGGTGAGGCCGTGGAGGTCGGCGTGCTCGGGCGCGTCGAGATCGATGACCTGTGCCGTCCCGGCAGGGAGTGCGGCGGCGATCTCGGCGGCCACCGCGCGCGGGACCTCGGCGAGAAGTCGTACGGAGGGGAGCCCCGCGAGCGGCAGCAGCAGCTCGCGCGCCATCCGCTCGGGCCCGCGCCCGGCCCGTACGGGACCGGCCTCGTCCACATCGGGCACGACGATCACGTGCTCACCCGCGCCCAAGGCCTCGTAGACCTCGGCATCGCGCGCGACGTCGATCCCGTAGTGGTCGGCGAGCAGCCACAGCACCTGCGCGGGCGTGCGTCCCGCGGCGCTCGGCACCGCGGGCGCGGGCAGCGGCGGCGGGACCGTCCACGGGTCGAGGCGCGCGAGGTCGATGCGCTCGCGGTGGCCGGGGTCGCACAGCATCAGGAACCCGGTCAGCAGCCGCGAACTGCCG
>NZ_JAOZYC010000170.1:0-54148 GCF_035798155.1 Streptomyces endophyticus
GCCGGGCCCGCAGCTGATCTGCCGCACCAGCTCGACGGCCCGCTCGCGCGCGGCGGTGTCCGGCGCCGCGGGTGCCGCGGGTGCCGCGGCGCTCCGGGACAGGCCTGTGTGCACCGCGCCGTGGTCGCCGAGGACGAAGACGGCGGCGTCGACCCCGGTGAGCCGGGCCGTCGCGGCGGCCGCCGTCCGGGCGAGTTCTTCGAGGTCGCGGGCGCCCTGTACGTCGACGACGGCCCGGGAGAGCAGGGTGAGGTGGTCGAACTGGGCCTGGCTGTCGGTGAGTTCGCGGGCCCCGCGGAGCGCGGCGCGTACCACGGCGCGGATCTCCTCCGGTTCGGCGGGCACCGTCAGATAGGCCTCCCCGCCCGCGTCGAGCGCCCGGCAGCGGTCCGCCGGGACCGAGGGGCGGGCGGAGAAGTGCACGACGGGGATCCCGGCGAGCGAGGGCAGCGCCTTGACCCTGCGGCACAGCTCGAACCCGCTGAGGTCGGGAAGGCCCACGTCCACGAGCGCCACATCGGGCAGCGCCCCCGCGCGCAGCCGCACGTCGAGCTCGACGAGGGCCTCGCCCGCGGAGCCGACCGGGATGACGACGTGGCCCGCCCGGCTCAGGACGGCACCCAGGGCGTACCGGCTGGCGGCGCTGTCGTCGACCACCAGGACGGTGCATCCGACGGCGGTCCCAGGTCTGCGAACCATGGCGTTCACGAGAAGGCCCCTCAGGAAACGGAGCGGGTGCGGGCCCCCTCGGCTCGCCGCACCAAACTACCGCCGGACACCCGTGTGGCGACCTGTGCTTCGTCCGGTTCACCGTTCCGGGTGGCGCGGCCCAACCCGGCTTACCTGCCCGGTACTTCCCGCCCGGTACTTCCCGTTCGGTGGGCAATGCGGCGAGTGACGGGTAAGGTCGCGTCCCGTGACCGCACGCCTAGCCGACATCGCAGCACAAGCGGGGGTCAGCGAAGCGACCGTCAGCCGCGTGCTCAACGGGAAGGCGGGGGTCGCCGCGGCCACCCGCCAGTCCGTCCTCGCCGCCCTCGACGTGCTCGGCTACGAGCGCCCCGTGCGCCTCAAGCAGCGCAGCGCGGGCCTCGTCGGCCTGATCACGCCGGAACTCGAGAACCCGATCTTCCCCGCGCTCGCGCAAGTCGTGGTGCAGGCCCTGACCAGGCAGGGTTACACCCCGGTCCTGGCCACCCAGACCCCCGGCGGCTCCACCGAGGACGAGCTCACGGAGATGCTCGTCGACCGCGACGTCAGCGGCATCATCTACGTCTCCGGGCTGCACGCCGACACCACCGCCGACACCCAGCGCTACGAACGCCTTCGCGGCCAGGGCGTCCCCTTCGTACTCGTCGACGGGTACGCGCCGGCGGTCGCGGCGCCCTTCATCTCGCCGGACGACCGGGCCGCGGCCCGGCTCGCGGTGACACATCTGCTCTCGCTCGGCCACACCCGGATCGGCCTGGCGGTGGGGCCGCGCCGCTTCGTGCCCGTACAGCGGAAGATCGAGAGCTTCGTACGCACGATGGCGGAGCGGCTCGACCTGTCCGGGGACGAGATCGAGCACGACCTCGTCCAGCACTCCCTCTACACCCTGGAGGGCGGGCAGGCCGCGACGTCGGCGCTGCTCGACCGGGGCTGCACGGCGGTGGTGTGCGCGAGCGACATGATGGCGCTCGGTGCGATCAGGGCGGTGCGCGAGCGCGGCATGGACGTGCCGAAGGACGTCTCCGTGGTGGGTTTCGACGACTCTCCGCTGATCGCCTTCACCGATCCGCCGCTGACCACGATCCGCAAGCCGGTGCACGCGATGGGTCAGGCTGCGGTGCACACGTTGCTGGAGGCGGTGGGCGGCACGCCCGCACCGCCGAGCGAATTCGTGTTCATGCCGGAGCTGGTGGTGCGGGGGTCCACGGCCGCGTCAGCAGCGGTATCCGTAGGGGTTCGGCCTCGTCCGTAGGGCGTAGCGGGTGCGTCCGTGACCCGCCCAAGGGATGATCGGTCGGGGGGTCGTGATCTGGCAGACTCTGTGCCTATGGGTGAAATGACCGTGACGACACGTGAAGGCCGAAAAGGGGCCACACCCTCACCCATCGCGGAAGACCGCGCCGGGCGTCGCCTTCGGGCGCCGCGGCGCCCGCGCCTCTGGTTCGAGATCCTGCTGATCGCGGTGAGTTACTACACGTACTCCCTGATCCGCAACGCGGTCCCGGAGCAGAAGGCACAGGCGCTGCGCAATGCCGACTGGATCTGGCAGGCGGAGCACAGCCTCGGGATCGCCGTCGAGCAGACCGTCAACCATGCCGCGAATTCGGTGAGTTGGCTCATCGTCGGCATGAACTACTACTACGCGACACTGCACTTCGTCATCACGTTGGGCGTGCTGGTGTGGCTGTTCCGCTACCATCCCGGCCGCTACGCGGCGACCCGTCTCGCGCTGTTCGCGACGACGGCGGTCGCCCTCGTCGGTTACTACTTCTATCCGCTGGCGCCACCGCGCCTGATGACCGGCAGCGGCTTCATCGACACCGTCGCGGTGCACCAGACCTGGGGCTCGATGGCCTCGGGCAACCTGAAGAACATGTCGAACCAGTACGCGGCGATGCCGTCGATGCACATCGGCTGGTCGCTGTGGTGCGGCATGACGATCTTCGCGCTCGCCTCGGTGCCGTGGGTGCGGGTCCTCGGGCTCGTGTACCCGGCGCTGACCCTGGTGGTGATCGTGGCGACCGCGAACCACTTCTGGCTGGACGCGGTGGGCGGCATGCTGTGCCTGGCGTTCGGGTTCGCGGTGGCGCGGGCCTGGTACGGGGCGCTGCCGCACGCGCTGCCGCGGCTGGTGGCCCCACCACAGATGCCGGTCAAGGCCTGAGGCCTGTCGGCGCAGGGGCGGCACCGGACGGTGCCGCCCCTGCGCCGTGCGTCAGGCGCCCCGGTGCGTGATCCGGCCGTCCGTCACCGTGAGGACGACGGGGGCCTCGGCGACCTCGTCCGCGGGGGCCGTGACCGGGTCGAGGCCGAGCACGGTGAGGTCCGCGCGCAGGCCGACCGCGATCCGGCCGCCTTCCGCCGCCTGGCCTGCGGCGATCGCCGCGTGCGAGGTGACGCCTTCCAGCGCTTCGAGGCCGGTGAGCCCCTGTGCGGGGCCCGCCGCGCCTTCCGGCACCCGTGCCATGGCGAGCACCTTCCGGGCGTCGTAGTGGGCGATCGGCCAGTCCGAGCCGAGCGCGAGCACGGCGCCCGCGTCCCGCAGGTCACGGGTGCGCCAGGCGCGGGCGGCGCGCGCGTCACCGAGCCGCTTGGACCACTCGTCGCTGTGGTCGCCCTTCGTGTACGCGGTGTGCGGGGGCTGCATCGACGCGGCGACGCCGAGCGCGGCGAACCGAGGGATCGTGTCGTCGGGCACGGACTCGATGTGCTCGATCCGGTGCGCGCCGCGGCCGCTCTCCCCGAGCGCCTCGATGGTGTCGAGGGCGTGCCGGACGGCGGCGTCGCCGATGGCGTGCGTCGCGGTCCGCACGCCGGCCGCGTGCAGATGACGCACGGCTTCGCTGTACGCCGCCGGGTCCGGCCAGAAGGCGTCGGTGCCCTGGCCGTGGCAGTCGGCGTGCTCCAGCCAGGCGGTGCCGCCCTCGACGGTGCCGTCCATGAAGAACTTGACGCCGCCGACCCGCCAGCGGCGTCCGCCGAGCTTCTGGAGCGCGACCAGCTCGTCGAGCCCGGCGCGGTCCACGCCCGGCATGCACCAGGGCGAAACGGTCAGCCGCAGCGGCAGATCGGCGCCCTCCTCCACGGCGGCGAGCAGGTCGAGTCCCGAACCGTCCATGACGTGGGCTCCGGTGAGACCGGTGGCGGCCATGGTGCTCAGCAGCTCGACGAGTCCGGCGCGGCGGTCCTGGTCCGAGGCCCGGGGAGCGACCTCGTACACCAGGTCCATGGCGGCGTGCTCGACGAGGTATCCGGTGGGCCGCCCCTCGCCGTCGCAGACGACCTCGGCCCGCTGGTCGAAGGAGCGCGGTCCCGTGATCCTCGCGGCGTCCAGGGCGGCGCCGCTGACCAGCGCGGAGTGGCCGTCGTACAGCCGCAGGAAGGCGGGCGCGCCGCCGAGTACGTCCTCGATGAGCTCGCGGTGGATGGGCCGCCCCTCGAAGGCGTTGTGGTCGAGCCCCCACCCGACGACCCACCCGCCGAGCCGGTCTGCTGTGCGCAGGGCGCCCCGGAGTCCGTCCAGGTCGACCACTCCGCTGAGGTCGACGCCGGTCGCCATCTCCAGGCCCCAGACGGGGTGACTGTGCGAGTCGACGAGGCCGGGGAGAACGTGGGCTCCGGCGAGGTCGATCCGTTCGGTGCCCGGCCCCTGCCAGTCCCGTACGAGGTCGTCCGTGTCACCGACGGCGACGATGCGGCCTCCGGCCACGGCCAGGGCGGTTACCTCCGGCTGGGCCGGGTCGAGTGTGCGGATGTGGGTGTCGGTGAGGAGGAGGTCGGCGGATGGCATGGTGCGGTTCGCTCCGTTTCTGGTCACGCCGTTGCGTCGGCGGGTGCGGTTCTTGCTGTGGCTGGGTTCGCGCCCCGCGGCGGAGCCGCATATGGACACAGCCCCGCGCCCCTAATTGCCGAACCGTGCATACGTCTCCGGGCGGGATCGCCGTAGGCGCCACGCCAGCGCGAGGCCCAGCACGAAGACCGCCGGGGCCACCGCCAGGAGGATCCAGTTGACCAGCGGGGACGCCCCCGTGAAGAGGTCGACGTGCGTGGCCACCAACCCGATCGCGACGGCCAGGAGAACCGTCGCCACGACCGGCGCGACGACCGTCCGCAGCACACCCTCCTGGTGCGTGATCCGCCGGAAGAAGAACGGGACGGCGAGCGCCGCGAGGAGCTGGAGGGCCATCAGGCCCAGCATTCCCGGGGTGTTGACCCACAGCAGCAGCTGGTCGTACGGGTCCGCCCCGGCCGCCCAGAAGCCGAGCACGACGACCGCGCCGAGAACCGTCTGCGCGAGCCCGGCGACGTACGGGGAACGGTGCTTGGGGTGGATGCGGGCGATAAAGCGCGGCAGGACACCTTCGTCGGCGAGGGCGAGGGCGTACCGGTTGATCGCGTTGTGGAAGGCGAGGAGCGAGGCGATGACGCTGGTGACGATGAAGACGTGCATCAGGTCCGCCGCCCAGCCGCCGACGAAGGTGGTGATCGCGGTGAAGAAGAGGTTCGCGGGGTCGTCGCCCGCCGCCTTGACCACCTGCGCGTCGCCGAAGGACTGGATGGCGATCCAGACGGTGAAGGCGTAGAAGAGGCCGAGGAAGGCGACCGCGATGTACGTGGCGCGGGGCACGGTGCGGTCCGGGTCGCGGGCCTCGCGGCGATAGATGACGGTCGACTCGAAGCCGGTGAACGCGGCGAACGCGAAGGCGAGGACCGCGGCCGTGCCGGGCACGAGGACGTTGCCGGGTGCGAAGGAGGCCAGGGACAGGCCGTGCGCGCCGCCCTTGAGGAGCACACCGCCCGCCAGCAGGATCAGGATGCCCGTCTCCGCGACGAGCAGGACACCGAGCACCTTGGCGCCGAAGTCGATCGAGCGGAAGCCGCCGTACCAGATCAGGACCAGGCCGACGAGGGAGACCGGCAGCCAGGGCACGTCCGCGCCGAAGAGGGAGTGCACGGTGTCCTGCGTGGCGGAGCCGAGGAGCCCGTAGACGCCGATCTCCATGCCGTTGTAACCGACCATCGCGAGCAGCGCCGCCCCGATTCCGGCCGGCTTTCCGAGGCCCTGCGCGATGTACGAGTAGAAGGCGCCGCCGCCGGTGACGTGGCGGCTCATCGCGGTGAAGCCGATGGCGAAGACGGCGAGCGTGATGCCGGCGAGCAGGTATCCGGCGGGCGCTCCGACGCCGCCGAGGGAGATGGCGATGGGCGCGACGCCCGCCATGACGGTGAGCGGGGCGGCGGCGGAGATCACGAAGAACGCGATGTCGGAGGTGCCGAGGGTGCCGGTGCGCAGGCCGGGTGGCGCGCTCGGCGGTGCGGTCTCGGTCTTCGGGGAAGTCACGGTCATACGGCAGGAAGCCCCTCTGGCGGACGGCCCGGACTGCGGACGGGCGTAAATCTAAAGGCTTTTGGTTTTCGCAATGTAACCTCCCGTTGGGCATACGGGAAGACCCGATTTTGTGGAGCCACGGAGGAGGAACCTGGATGGGGCGGCCGCGCAAACCCCTCCTGGACCGGGAGCGGATCACCACGGCGGCGCTCGCCATCGTCGACGAGAACGGCGAGTTCAGCGTCCCGCAGGTGGCCCGCAGGCTGGGCGTGCAGACGGGCTCGCTCTACCACCACGTCGACGGCCGCGACGGCATCGTGGAGCTGCTGCGCGAGCGGATCTGCTCCGCGATCGACGAGACGCCGCTGACCTCGGGCCTCCCGTGGGACGAGGCGATCGCCGGGTGGGCCCGCTCCTACCGCGCCGCGTTCGCCGCGCACCCCAAGGCGATCCCGCTCCTGACGACCCATCCCGTGCGGGCGCCCCGGGTCCTCGCCCAGTACGAGCTGGGGGTGGCGCTGCTGCTCGACGCCGGGTTCGCGCTGCCGGACGTGATGCCGGTGATCATCGCCCTGGACAACACGGTGCTCGGCTCGGCGCTCGACATGGCGGCGCCCGACGCCATGTGGGAGCCGACGGAGGAGGGCCTGACCCCGCTGCTCGAACGGGCCCTGGGCGCCGGGCCCGAGGGCCGTACGGACGCGGCGTTCGAGCTGGCGCTCACCGGGTTCGTCGCGCGCTGCCGGGTGCTGCTCGACGCGTAGGGCTCGTGTAGGGCCCGCGTAGGGCGCCGGGACCTTCGTCCCGCGCGTTCACGACCGATGGCATCTGCCGCCGGGGCCCGTCCGGGGGGATCGTCGAAGGTCCAGACCTCGACGGTACGGACGGAGCGCCGGTTTCATGGCAACGGCTACGGCAACGGTACGCAAGGGCACGGCAGGCGCGAAGGTGGCGGCTCCGGGCGACGAGTCCCACCCCTTCGGCGCGCTGCAGCGCAAGCACGCCCCCGAAGACGAGGGGACGGCCGTGGCGACGACCTTCGTCCACCGGGGGCCTTCGGGTCTGCCGTGGCTGTCGGGCACGACGTCGGTGAAGGTGGCGTGACGGCAGAGACCGGGTGACGGGGCCCGTCACCCGCCGTAGAACCGCTCCTCCATCACGGCCCGCGCGCGCCGCGTAGTGCGCCGGTAGTCGTCCAGCATGTCCCCCACATGCCCGGGGTCGTACCCCAAGTACCGGCCCACCGCGCCGAGTTCACGCCCGTCCGACGGGAACGTGTCGCCGGGCCTGCCGCGCACCAGCATCACCGCGTTGCGCACACGGGCGGCAAGGACCCACGCCTCGTCGAGGATCTCCGCGTCCTCGGCGGGGATCAGCCCGGCGGCGCACGCCGCGGCGAGGGCCTCGCGGGTGCGCGTGGTGCGCAGACCCGGTTCCGCCCAGCCGTGCCTGAGCTGGAGCAGCTGCACCGTCCATTCGACGTCGGAGAGGCCGCCTCGGCCCAGCTTCGTGTGCAGCGTGGGGTCGGCGCCGCGCGGCAGCCGCTCCGACTCCATGCGGGCCTTGAGGCGGCGGATCTCCAGAACGGCGTCGTCGCCGAGGCCCTCGGCGGGATAGCGCAGCGGGTCGATCAGATCGATGAAGGCGCGGCTCAACTCCCCGTCCCCCGCGACGGGTTGGGCCCGCAGCAGCGCCTGCGACTCCCAGACGAGGGACCAGCGGCGGTAGTACGCCTCGTAGGACTTGAGTGTGCGCACCAGCGGGCCCGACTTGCCCTCGGGGCGCAGGTCCGCGTCGATGAGCAGCGGCGGATCGGCGCTCGGCAGGGCGAGGAGCCGGCGCATCTCGGAGACGACCTTGTTGGCGGCCTGCGCGGCCTCGTGGTCGTCGACGCCCTCGCGGGGCTCGTGCACGAACAGTACGTCGGCGTCGGAGCCGTAGCTCAGCTCGTGCCCGCCGAAGCGGCCCATGGCGATGACGGCGAAGCGGGTGGGCAGCGTGTCGCCCCAGCCGTCGCGGACCACGGCGCGCAGCGTCCCGGCGAGCGTGGCGGCCGTCAAGTCCGATACGGCGGCGCCCACTTGGTCCACCAGGGCGCCCCGGTCGGTGACGGCGGGCGTGTCCTCGGTGCCGTACGAGGCGATGATGTCGGCGGCCGCCGTGCGCAGCAGCTCGCGGCGGCGCACCGCGCGCGCCGAGGAGACGCCCTGCTCGCCGCCCTCCGCCCGCCGCACCGCCGCGAGCGCCTCCTGCTCCAACTGGGCCTGGCCGCGCGGCTCCAGGCCCCGCTCGTCGCCGAGCAGCGCCACCGCTTCGGGGGCGCGCATCAGCAGGTCGGGGGCGAGGCGCCCGGCGGACAGGACCCGCGCCAGGTTCTCGGCGGCCGCACCCTCGTCGCGCAGCAGCCGCAGATACCAGGGCGTCTTGCCCAGCGCGTCCGACACCTTGCGGAAGTTGAGGAGCCCCGCGTCCGGGTCGGCGGAGTCCGCGAACCAGCCGAGCAGCACCGGGAGCAGCGTCCGCTGGATGGCGGCCTTGCGGCTGACCCCGGACGCCAGCGCCTCCAGGTGGCGCATCGCGGCGCTCGGGTCGGCGTAGCCGAGCGCGACGAGCCGCTCGCGGGCCGCGTCCGCACGCAACCTGGTCTCACCCGGGGCGAGTTGGGCGACGGCGTCGAGCAGTGGCCGGTAGAACAGCTTCTCGTGCAGGCGGCGGACGACGGAGGTGTGCCGCCGCCAGGCCCGCTTGAGGTCCGTGATGGGTTCCGTGCGCATGCCCATCGAGCGGCCGATGCGGCGCAGGTCGGGATCGCCCTCGGGCACCAGGTGCGTACGCCGCAACTTGTAGAGCTGGATACGGTGTTCGAGCGTGCGCAGGAACCGGTAGGCGTCGTCGAGCTGCACGGCGTCGACCCGGCCCACGTATCCGCCGTCGGCGAGCGCGGCGAGCGCGTCCAGGGTCGTTCCACTGCGCAGTGCGATGTCCGTGCGCCCGTGCACCAACTGCAGCAGCTGCACGGCGAATTCGACGTCGCGCAGGCCGCCGGGCCCGAGCTTCAGCTCCCGGTCCTTCTCCCCCGCCGGGATGTTCGCCACGACCCGCTTGCGCATCTTCTGCACATCGGGCACGAAGTTCTCCCGCTCGGACACCTGCCACACCATCGGCGCCACGGCCGCGACGTACTCCTCGCCGAGGTCCAGGTCGCCCGCGACCGGGCGGGCCTTGAGCAGCGCCTGGAACTCCCAGGTCTTGGCCCAGCGCTGGTAGTAGGCGAGGTGCGAGGAGAGGGTGCGCACGAGCGGCCCGTTGCGCCCCTCGGGCCGCAGGTTGGCGTCGACGGGCCAGATGGTGCCCTCGACGGTGGTGTCGGAGCAGATCCGCATCATGTGCGAGGCGAGCCGGGTGGCGGCCTGGATCGCCTTCCCCTCGTCGGCGGACCCGTCGGCCGGCTCCCCGACGAAAATGACGTCGACGTCGGATACGTAATTCAGTTCATGGCCACCGCACTTGCCCATCGCGATCACGGAGAGCCGGCACAGCGCGGCGTCGGCGGGGGACGCCGTGCGGGCGATGGCGAGGGCCGCGCGCAGCGTCGCCGTCGCCAGGTCGGCGAGTTCGGCCGCGGTCTCGGTGATGTCGGTCGTGCCGCACACGTCGCGGGCGGCGATGGACAGCAGGCAGCGCCGGTAGGCGATGCGCAGCGACACCTCGTCGGTGACGTCGACGAGCCCCTGCTCGAACTCCTCCACGCCGGGGTGCAGATCGCCCGACTCGTACGTGACCAGGGCCCGCCAGTCCTTCGAGTGCCGGGCCAGGTGGTCGGCGAGCGCCTCGGAGGAACCGAGCACGCCGAGCAGCCGGTCGCGCAGCGGCTTCGCCGCGACGAGCGTGTCGACCAGCTCGCGCCGCGCCGTCTCGTCGTCCTGCGCCTCGACCAGTCTGACGAGGCCGAGGAGCGCCAGGTCGGGGTCGGCGGCGGCGCCGAGCGCGTCCAGGAGCAGCGGGTCGGAGCGCACGGCGGACAGGCCGGGGGCGTCGAGCAGCCGCTCGGCGGTGGACGGGTCGGTGAAGCCGAGCCGCAGCAGCCGGGTGAAGGTGCTGCTCCTTCGGCCGCCCGTCCACCGTCCCCCTTCGTGCGGCACCGACATCATCGCCCGGCCTCCTGTTCGATCAACGGTGGCCTTGAGCCTACTGCGCTGCGGGCTGCACCGATGAGTTGTGCGGCCGTGGCAGGTCCCCACTTGCGTACGAGTGGCCACGTACAAGGAAAGGAACGCCCACGATGGAGCACGACGCCCGCACCGGCACCGGCACGCCGCGCACGTCGATCGATCCGCGCTACAGCTCCCCCGGCGCCGAGCCCACCCCGTGGGCGGCGGCCGAACGGCTGCTGACCGGCGCCGAACTGTTCTGGGTCTCCACGGTGCGCCCCGACGGCCGCCCCCACGTCACGCCTCTCCTCGCCCTCTGGCGGGACGGGGCCCTGCACTTCACCTCCGGCGAGCGCGAACGCAAGTCGCTCAACCTCGCCGGGAACCCGGAGGTCGTCCTCACCACCGGCACGAACGCCTGGGCGGCGGGCTTCGACGTGGTGGTCGAGGGGCGGGCGGCACGGGTCACGGACGCGGACCGCCTGCACGCCCTCGCCAAGGCCTGGGAGGAGAAGTACGGCCCGGCCTGGCACTTCGAGGTCCGTGCCGACGGCGCGTTCCAGGGCCAGGAGGGCCCGTCCCTGGTCTACGCGGTCGCGCCGCGCACGGTCTTCGGCTTCGGCAAGGGCGAGGAGTTCACACAGACCCGCTGGCGATTCGAGTGACCGCAGGACACCCGGTGAGAGGACAGACCATGGAGTGGACCCTCGAGGTGATCGTCGTTCCCGTCTCCGACGTGGACCGCGCCAAGGACTTCTACGCGAACAAGGTGGGCTTCAAGGTCGACCTGGACAGCCAGGTGGCCCCGGGCATCCGCATCGTGCAGCTCACGCCGCCGGGCTCCCGCTGTTCGGTCACTCTGGCGGAGGGCCTGCCCGGAGCGCCTGGCCAGCCGACCATGGCCCCCGGCTCGCTCACCGGTCTCCAGGTCTGCGTCACCGACATCGCGGCGGCGCGCGAGGAACTGCTGACGCGCGGTGTCGACGTCAGCCCGGTGCAGCACGCGGGGCCGCAGGGGTGGCAGGAGGGCCCCGGCGAGGTGTGGAACTCGTTCATGTTCTTCACGGACCCGGACGGCAACGGCTGGACGGTGCAGGAGGCGCCGGCGCCCCTGTCGGAACGCTGAGCACCGGCGTCCACGTGGGTCCGGAACCGGCGATTCGCCCCTACCTTGTCCCCATGGAAATGACCCTTGAGGTAATCGGCCTGCCGGTGTCGGACATCGACCGGTCCAAGGCCTTCTACGTCGACAAGGTCGGCTTCCGCTGCGACGTCGACCGCGAAGTCATGCCCGGCGCCCGCATCGTCCAGCTCACCCCGCCCGGCTCCGGCTGCTCGGTCACCCTCGCCGCGGGCGTCCCGTCCCCGACGGGCACCGCGACCCCGGGCACGTACCACGGCCTGCAACTGTGCGTCACCGACATCAAGGCGGCCTACGAGGAACTCCGCGCCCGCGGCCTCGACGTCTCGGAACCGGTCCAGTACGCCCCCGACGACGGCGGCACCTTCATGCACTTCACCGACCCGGACGGCAACGGCTGGTCCATCCAGGAATACCGAAAGCGCTCCGCTGTGCCGTTGCGGGACGCGTTGTAGACCGGGCGGGTCCCGGAACGTTCGCCCCTGCCTTGGCGGACCAATGCCTCACGGGCTGCCGGCGGCCGAGATGCTCTGCACGACGTTGCCCAGGACGGCGAGAATCCCCTGCCCGAACCCGGTCGGCGCGATCAGCACGCCGAACACCAGCACGATGAACACGGTCGTCCACTGGTTGGCCTTGCTCTGGAACTGGCCCTTCCGACCTATGCGGAAGTAGATGATCACGGCCAGCAGGACCGCGACGTTGAGCGTCAGGATCACTTGGCCCACCCCCTTCTGATCAGGACCGTGCCGTCGGCCGCCGTGGTGGCGGTGCTTGCACTGGATCGCCCGGACAGCCGACGGCGGGCCGTGCGCCGCGCCGGGCGACGGCCGCTCACCGGGACGCACCCGGTGGCCGCAGCCCTTCTCCGCCCATCACACAGTCCTCACCCCGTGCCCCCATGAACGAACTCCCCCTCAGGCCAGATGCGTTGGCGCAACCCCGCTCCAGTCATATGACAGCACGCACCACTGACATGACGTAAGGATGCGATCACAGAGAGCAGTGTCATTCGGCCAGCACAGCTCTCCCTTGCGCCCACCCCGCAGCAGCGGCCTGCTCGCTCGACGCCGCCGATGCCTCGCCGCTCCCACCACACACGGCGGGGCCGCCGGTCACAGACCGGCGGCCCCGAAAGCCTGATGCGGTGCGAAACCGCGCTGACCTGCCCTTACAGCACCGGCAGGTTCTTCCGCAGCTCGAAGGCCGTGACCTCCGAGCGGTACTCCTCCCACTCCTGCTTCTTGTTGCGCAGGAAGAAGTCGTAGACGTGCTCGCCCAGTGTTTCGGCGACCAGTTCCGAGCGTTCCATCAGGGTGATCGCCTCGCCGAGGTTCTGGGGGAGCGGCTCGATGCCCATCGCGCGGCGTTCCGCGTCGGAGAGGGCCCAGACGTCGTCGTCGGCGCCCGGAGGGAGTTCGTAGCCCTCTTCGATGCCCTTGAGGCCGGCCGCCAGGAGGACCGCGTAGGTGAGGTACGGGTTGGCGCCGGAGTCGATGGAGCGGACCTCGACGCGGGCCGAGCCGGTCTTGCCGGGCTTGTACATCGGGACGCGGATGAGGGCCGAGCGGTTGTTGTGGCCCCAGCAGATGTAGGACGGGGCCTCGCCGCCGGCGCCGGCCGTGCGCTCCGAGCCGCCCCAGATGCGCTTGTAGGAGTTCACCCACTGGTTGGTGACGGCGGAGATCTCGGCGGCGTGCTTGAGCAGGCCCGCGATGAAGGAGCGGCCGACCTTCGAGAGCTGGTACTCGGAGCCCGACTCGTAGAACGCGTTCCGGTCGCCCTCGAAGAGGGAGAGGTGCGTGTGCATTCCGCTGCCCGGGTGTTCCGAGAACGGCTTCGGCATGAAGGTGGCCTGGACTCCTTGTTCCAGCGCCACCTGCTTCATGACCAGGCGGAACGTCATGATGTTGTCCGCCGTGGAGAGCGCGTCCGCGTAGCGGAGGTCGATCTCCTGCTGGCCCGGCGCGCCCTCGTGGTGGCTGAACTCGACCGAGATGCCCATCGACTCGAGCATCGTGATCGCCTGGCGGCGGAAGTCCATGCCCACGTTCTGCGGGGTGTGGTCGAAGTAGCCGGAGGTGTCGGCGGGCACCGGGCGGGTGCCGTCCAGCGGCTTGTCCTTGAGCAGGAAGAACTCGATCTCGGGGTGGGTGTAGAAGGTGAAGCCGAGGTCGGAGGTCTTGGCCAGGGCCCGCTTCAGGACATAGCGCGGGTCGGCGAAGGACGGCGAGCCGTCGGGCATCAGGATGTCGCAGAACATGCGCGCGGTGCCGGGGGCCTCCGCGCGCCACGGCAGGACCTGGAAGGTGCCCGGGTCCGGCTTGGCGATCATGTCGGACTCGTAGACACGGGCGAAGCCCTCGATCGCGGAGCCGTCGAAGCCGATGCCCTCATCGAACGCCTGTTCCAGCTCGGCCGGGGCCACGGCCACCGACTTGAGGAAGCCCAGCACGTCCGTGAACCACAGACGTACGAACCGGATGTCGCGCTCTTCAAGCGTACGGAGCACGAATTCCTGCTGCTTGTCCATCTCTCGCTTCCACCCATCCTTGCTGGTCAGACCGCCTGTTCCCACGCCGTACAGAGGGCCTGGTCACATCCCACCACATGCCGGTTTCCGGCGCGTTGCCGACCTTGATCGTCACTGATCGGCCGGTGATGTGTTCATAGTGCCTGGCGAAACCCTCAGGGCCATAGTGCGCGCCTTACGACCCGTACCGCCGGACGACCGGCGGGGGCCTCGCGCCAGGGGCTGCGGGCCGACCCTCGATGCGCCCAAATCAGCCTATCCCGACCGGAGTTGAGCCGACTTGACGCCTTCTTGATCGTCTCATTCCCCCCGCGTGAACGGTTGTTGGCAAGAGTGGCCTCCTCTGCGTGTGCATTACACATGCACCTCAGCATCTCCAGTACCTCTATCCAGGGGGGTTCCACATGAGATCCAACCGCGGCACACGCCGCACCCGGGCAGGCCTGAGCATCGCGGCCACCCTTCCGCTGCTCGCCGGCGCCCTTGCCCTCGCCGCCCCGGCACACGCCCAGCCGAGCCGCGACACCCTCTCCGGCACCAGGCCGCTGTGGGCCACCGGCGCCGCCGACAAGGGCGACACCGCGGACGGCGGCAAGGTCACCGCTCGCGTCTACCTGGCGGGCCGGGACGCCAAGGGCCTCGCCGCGTACGCGAAGGCCGTGTCCGACCCGTCGTCCGCGCGGTACCAGAAGTATCTGAGCGCCAAGGAGGCGCGCGGCCGCTTCGGGGCGACGAAGGAGCAGATAGCCGGGGTCACGGCCTGGCTGAAGTCCTCGGGCCTGACCGTGACCGGATCCACCGCGCACTACCTCTCCGTGTCGGGCGACGTGGCCGCCACCGAGAAGGCCTTCGGCACGCAGCTGCACGACTACACCAAGGGCGGCCACACCTACCGCGCCCCGTCCGGCACCGCCTCCGTCCCGGCCTCCCTCGACGGCGCCGTGCTCACGGTGACCGGCCTGGACAGCGCCCCGCACAAGGCGACGAAGCAGGACCAGCTGCCGCCGCCGAGCGCCGTGTTCCGCAACGCGGGCCCGTTCTCCACGTACTACGGCTCCCACACCGCGAGCACGCTCCCGGACGCGTACGGCACCAAGGTCCCGTACGCCCCGAAGGGCTACACGGGCAAGCAGCTGCGCGCCGCGTACGGCGCCGGCAAGGCGACCGGCAAGGGTGTGAAGGTCGCGATCACCGACGCGTACGCCTCGCCGACCATCGCCAAGGACGCGGCGGTGTACGCGAAGAAGCACGGTGACGCGGCGTACAACACAGGGCAGTTGAAGCAGGTGCTGCCGAAGACGTACACGAAGACCAAGGAGTGCGACGCGGCCGGCTGGTACGGCGAGGAGACCCTCGACGTCGAGGCCGTGCACGCGACGGCCCCGGCCGCCGACATCACGTACGTGGGCGCGGCCTCCTGCTACGACGACGACCTGCTCGACTCGCTCGGCAAAGTCGTCGACAACCACCTCGCCGACATCGTCTCCAACTCCTGGGGCGACATCGAGGCCAACCAGACGCCGGAGCTGGCCGCCGCGTACGACCAGGTGTTCCAGCTCGGCGCCGTCGAGGGCATCGGCTTCTACTTCTCGTCCGGCGACAACGGCGACAACGTCGCGTCGACGGGCACGAAGCAGGTCGACACGCCCGCCAACTCGGCGTGGGTGACGGCGGTCGGCGGCACCTCGCTCGCCGTCGGCAAGGGCGACCGGTACCAGTGGGAGACCGGCTGGGGCACCCTGAAGTCCAACTTGGCCGCGGACGGCAAGAGTTGGACCGACTTCCCGGGTGCGTACACCTCCGGCGCGGGCGGCGGCACCAGTAAGACGGTCGCGCAGCCCGACTACCAGAAGGGCGTCGTACCGGACGCGCTTGCCGGTGCCAACGGCGGCAAGAACCGCGTCGTGCCGGACATCTCCGCCATCGCCGACCCGAACACCGGCTTCCTGGTGGGGCAGACGCAGACCCTTCCCGACGGCTCGCTGGGCTACGACGAGTACCGCATCGGCGGCACCTCGCTCGCCGCGCCGGTGGTCGCGGGCGTGCAGGCGCTGGCGCAGCAGACCGGCGGCGGCAAGTCGCTCGGCTTCGCGAACCCGGCGATCTACGACCGGTACGGCTCGGCGAAGTACCACGACGTGGTGGACAAGCCCGGGGGCAAGGACCTCGCCGTGGTCCGCGTCGACTACGCCAACAGCTACGACGCGTCGGAGGGCCTGCTCACCTCGGTGCGCAGCCTCGGCAAGGACGCCTCCCTGAAGGCCGTCAGCGGCTACGACGACGTGACGGGGGTCGGCTCGCCGGCTCCGGGTTACGTGAACTCGTACCGGCGCTGACCCGAGGACGCCCCGGCGGCGGGTGGGCGCTCACCCGCCGCCGGGGCCCCGCGCCTCGCGGATACCCGGTAGGGGTAGGGTGCGGGGCATGGCGAGGACGCGGAGCGGCACGGGGCGCGGGCAGCGGCTGCTGCTGTTCGCCGCGCTGCTCCTCGGGATCGTCGGGATGCATACGCTGGGGCATCCGTCGGGCCACGACGCTGCGATGCCGACGGAGAGCGCGCACGTCGCGATGGCCGCCGAGCACGGCTCCGCCGCCACCGTTCACGAACGCCCCGACTCCCCCGGCCACAGCGGCATGGACCCGCTGAACGTATGCCTCGCCGTCCTCGGCTCGTTGACGCTGCTGTTGCTGACGGCGGTGGTGCTTCGCCCGCTGCTCGTGGCCGTAGCGCCGGGGCCGCGCGCCCGCGGCCTGGCCCTGGCCCAGCGCCCGAACCCTCCCCCACCCCGAAGACTTCTGTCCCAGCTGTCGGTACTGCGTATTTAGGGCCCTTCTGACGGATCTTGCCGGAGTCGCGAGCCCTGGCACGCACATCTGCCGCGTTGTCGTCGGTTGCCAACGCTCCGCGTTGACGCCCTCCTCCGCCTTGCAGCTGCACGCACCAGACCCCGCTTGTCGGCACCGCCCGTGGCGGTCGTCCGCGTCCGGCCTGACCCGTCAGAAGGACCCTGGCCTGCGCCCCGTTTCGCACGCCTGAATTCACCCTCATCGACAGCGAGGTACACACGCATGCGCGAAAACACTCCGCGCACCCCCACCCGCCGCACCCTGCTCGGCGCGGCGATCGCCGTGGCCGGGGCGGGCACCCTGGCGGCCTGTTCCGGTTCGTCGTCGGGCCACGGCGGCCACGGCGCGGCCGGATCCGCGCCCGGCGGCTACGTCGACCCCGCGGGCAAGGAGGTCGCCGCCGCCGAGAAGAAGCGCGGCGCCGACGGCCGGGTCCGCGAGGTCCGGCTCACGGCCGCCGCGGCCCCGCTCGACCTGGGCGACCGCACGGTCAAGTCCTGGTCCTACGGCGGCGATCTGCCCGGCAAGGAGGTCAGGGTCACGGCCGGCGACACGCTCGATCTCACCCTCGCCAACCATCTCCCCGAGCCCACGTCGATGCACTGGCACGGCATCGCGCTGCGCAACGACATGGACGGCGTACCGGGCCTGACCCAGAAGTCCGTCGCGCCGGGCGCCGACTTCACGTACCGCTTCAAGGTCTCGCACCCCGGCACGTACTGGTTCCACCCGCACTCCGGCACGCAGCAGGACCGCGGCCTGTACGCGCCGCTGATCGTGGAGGACCCGAAGGAGCCGCTCTCCTACGACAAGGAGTGGGTGGTCGTCCTCGACGACTGGGTCGACGGGGTGGCCGGTTCGACGCCGGACGCGGTGCTCAAGGAGCTGCGGTCCGGGATGGACCACGGGGGCGGTTCGGGCGGCGGCCACTCCGGCCACGACATGCCGGGGATGGAAGGCATGTCGATGCGCTCCACGCGCACGGAGGAGTCCCCCTCGCCCTCGGCCGACAGTCCCTCCCGCATGATGATGGGCGCGAAGAGCGACCTGCTGGGTGGCGACGCGGGTGACGTGAAGTACCCGCACTACCTGGTCAACGGCCGTACTCCCGCGGCCCCTTCGTCCTTCGAGGCCCGCCCCGGCGACCGCATCCGGATCCGGTTCATCAACGCGGGCGGCGACACGGCGTTCCGCGTCGCGCTCGGCGGCCACGAGATGACGGTGACGCACACCGACGGCTTCCCGGTGCGCCACGCGAAGACGGAGGCGTTGCTGCTCGGGATGGGCGAGCGGTACGACGTGCTGGTCACGGCGGGCGACGGGGTGTTCCCGCTGACGGCGCTCGCGGAGGGCAAGAAGGCGTCTGGGCTCGCGGTGCTGCGTACGGGTTCGGGCGCGACACCAAAGGCCACGTCCCGCCCCAGGGAGCTGACCGGCCGCCTCCTCACGGCGGACAAGCTCCGCGCGGACGAATCGGTGGCCCTCGCCTCCCGCAAGCCGGACCGCACGATCAGGCTCCAACTGACGGGCGGGATGGCCAAGTACGACTGGGCGTTCAACAAGAAGCCGTACGACCCGGATCAGCGTCACCCGGTGCGCGCGGGCGAGCGGGTCCGCCTGGTCTTCGCCAACTCGACGTCGATGTGGCACCCGGTGCATCTGCACGGCCACACGTTCTCCCTGGCGAACGTCGCCGACGGCCCCCGCAAGGACACGGCGATCGTCCTCCCGAACGCCACCCTCACGGCCGACTTCGACGCGGACAACCCGGGCCTGTGGATGGTCCACTGCCACAACGTCTACCACTCGGAGGCGGGCATGATGACGGTGCTCGGCTACCGCGGCTGACCTCCGCACACGACTGAGGGCGGGGCACATCCGTGTGCCCCGCCCCTTCGTCGTACACGCCGTCGTACACGCCGCCGTACACGCCGTCGTACACGCCCGTCAGCGGCGCGCGGGCTCCTGCTCCGTCGGAACGTGGGAGGCCACCAACCGCCCCGGTGCCACCGAGGCACGCCCACGGTCCACCGCGTACGCCACCGCCGCGACGCCCAGGCCGAGCACCGCCAGGGCCGCGCCCGCGGTCGCCGGGGACGTCACGCCGAAGCCCGCGGCGAGCGCGAGGCCGCCGATCCAGGCGCCGCCGGCGTTGGCCAGGTTGAAGGCAGCCTGGTTCGCGGACGAGGCGAGGGAGGGGGCCGCGGAGGCCTTCTCCATCACGATCAGCTGGAGCGGGGAGCCCGTCGTGAACGCCGCCATGCCGAGCAGGAAGACGGCCAGGGCCGCGCTCCACTCCGCGCGCATGAGGAGCGGGAAGAAGGACAGGACCACGACCAGCGAGGCCAGGCCGCCGAAGAGGGTGCGGCGCAGGGAGTGGTCCGCGAGACGGCCGCCCATGAGGTTGCCGATGGTGGCGCCGACGCCGAAGAGCGCGAGCAGCAGCGTCACGGACGCGTCCGCGTAGCCCGCCGCGTCCGTGAGCATCGGCGTGATGTAGCTGTACGCGGCGAAGAGCGCGCCGAAGCCGGCGACCGTCGTGCCGAGCGCGAGCCAGACCGGGAGGGACTTCAGGGCGCGCAGCTCGCCTCGTAGCCCCGCGGCCGTCTCGCTGTGGCCGTGGTCCGCGGGGACCAGCGCCACCAGCGCCGCGATCGCGACCAGGCCGATCGCGCTGACCGCGAGGAACGTGGCGCGCCAGCCCAGCTGCTGCCCCATCGCGGTCGCGGCGGGCACGCCGATGACGTTGGCGATGGTCAGGCCGAGGAACATGAGCGAGACCGAGCGGGCCTTGCGCTCGGGGGCGACCAGCGAGGTCGCCACCACCGCGCCGACGCCGAAGAACGCTCCGTGCGGCAGTCCGCTGACGAAGCGGGCGAGCATGAGCGAGTGGTAGTCGGGGGCCGCCGCCGAGACCGCGTTGCCGACGACGAACAGCGCCATCAGGCCGATGAGGACGCGGCGGCGCGGCATCCGCGCGGTGACCGCGGCGAGCAGCGGCGCGCCGATGACCACACCGAGCGCGTACGCGGAGACGAGGTGTCCGGCGGCCGGGATCGATATGTGCAGGTCGTCGGCGACGTTGGGCAGCAGGCCCATGATGACGAACTCGGTCGTGCCGATGCCGAAGGCGCCCACGGCGAGCGCGAGCAGGGCGAGGGGCATGAAGGAACTTTCGGGTAGCGACGGCGTAGGTGCGACATACGTAAGTTTACGTACGGAACAAAGTCTCGCCCATCGACTATTCCGTGAGGTTAAAGCGCCGTGACGAGCGGTGGACCGCTCGGCGTCACAAGTCGACCCGCGCCGCGATCGGCAGATGGTCGCTCCCGGTCCCCGGCAGCGTCCACGACGTGACCGGCTCCACACCCTTGACCATGATCTGGTCGATGCGCGCCATCGGGAACGCGGCCGGCCAGCTGAACCCGAAGCCGCTGCCCGCCGCACCCTGCGTGGAGCGCATCTGCGCGGTGACGCCGTTCAGCGCGCGGTCGTTCATGGTGCCGTTCAGGTCGCCGAGGAGGACGACCTTGCCCAGCGGCTCGTCGGCGATCGCCTCGCCGAGCGCGTCCGCGCTCTTGTCGCGCTGGCTGGCGGTGAACCCGGAGTTGAGCTTCACGCGCACCGACGGCAGATGGGCGACGTACACCGCGACCTTGCCCTGCGGTGTCGCGACGGTCGTGCGCAGCGCCCGCGTCCAGCCCAGCTTGATGTCGACGGGCTGGGTGTCGGAGAGCGGGTACTTGCTCCACAGCCCGACCGTGCCCTTGACCGCGTGGTACGGGTAGGCGCTCGCGAGCGTGTCCCGGTACGTCGGCAGCGCCTGGGCCGTCACCTCCTCCAGGGCGATGACCTGCGCGCCGGACGCGGCGACGTCCTTCGCGGTGCCTGCCGGGTCGGAGTTCTCGGCGTTGACGTTGTGCGTGACGACGGTCAGGTCGCCGCCGCTGTCCGTCTTGTCGGTGAGCAGCCCGCCGAAGAGGTTGAACCAGACGATCGCCGGGGCCAGCACCGCGACCACCGCGGTCGCCGACCTCCGTACGAGACCCAGGACGAGCAGCACCGGAATGAAGACACCCAGCCACGGCAGGAACGTCTCGGTCAGGGAGCCGAGGTTGCCGACGGTGTTGGGGATCTGCGCGTGCAGCAGTATGACGAGCGCGAGCAGGATCGCGAGCGCCGCGAGGACGAGCCCGCGCCGCCAGTAACCGCGGTCACCCAGCGGTCGGCCACCCTGACGTCGGAGCCCGGCTCCCGGTCCGGTGGTCCCGGTTCCGCTGCCGTCGCCGCCCTTGTACGCCTGCGCCATGCCGTCGTCGCCTCACTGCCTGCCGTGCCCGCTGCCCCCGCCAAACAGTAGGCGATGAGCAGCGGCTTTCTGTCTCTACGACCAGGGGGACGTACGCGGTGGTGTGCTGAGTTCCGTACGAGGCGCCAGGAAGGAACGCTGTGACGAAACCCGCACATCGGCCACCCGACCATCGCGTCAGTGGCCCGCGCGCAACCCCACGAGCACCGTATCGACAATCCGCTCGGCCAGATCCTCCGCCAGCGGCGCGTCGGTCCGCATGACGGTGCGCAGCAGCATCGGACCGGTGAACAGATCCGCGGCGAACTCGACGTCCGTGCCGGCCGGCAACTCCCCGTCGGCGACCCCGCGCCGCACCACGTCGTGCGTCGCGCGCCGCCGGGGGTCCACGACGAGCTCCTGGTACGCGTCCCAGAGCCTGGGCAGGGTCTTCATCTGCGCGAGGACGTTGTGCAGCAGGGCGGAGGTGCGCATGCTGAGGCCGCGTCTGCGCATGTGCTCCAGGAGCCGGACGAGGTCGTCGCGCATCGAGGTGCCGGGCAGATCTGCGGGGTCGGGCTCCTCGATGGAGGCGACGACGTCGACGAAGAGCGCTTCCTTGCCGCTCCAGCGCCGGTAGATGGTGGCCTTGCCGACGCCGGCGGTGCGGGCGATCCGCTCGATGGACAGCTCGGTGAGCGGCACGCCCTGTTCGAGCAGCTGGATGACGCCCTCGATGATCGCCTGCTCGACGGCCTCGCTGCGCGGACGGCCGCGCGCGGGGGCGGACGGTGTCGGGGCCCCGGGGATCCTTCGCCGCCGTGTCTGCCCCTCGGCCCGTTCCGTGCCCGCGTCCACCGCGCTCCGCCTTTCGCCGCGCCCCGGGCCCCGCCGCTGTGGCGAGCCCCGGCGCATTCTCTCAACCAGCAGGTCAGTGCCGGGTCAGTGGCCCGCGCCGACCTTCTCCGGCTGCTCGCCGCTGTGCTCGGCCGGCGGGTCCTTGGGCTTGCGCGGCAGGAACAGGCCGGTGACGACGGCGCTGAGCACGGCGACGCCCGCACCGCACAGCGCGGTGATGTGCATGGCGTGCACGAAGGAGTCGTTCGCCGCCCCGACCAGCGCCTCGCCGCGCGGCCCGAGCTTCTCGGCGACGCCGAGCGTGGCCTCGATGGAGGCGCTCGCGGCGTCCCGGAGCCCGGCGGGCAGCGGCAGCAGCTGGTCCTCGATCCCGTTCTTGTACGCCGTGGACAGCACCGAACCGAGCACGGCGATCCCGAGCGCGCCGCCGACCTGGCGGAACGTATTGCTGAGCGCGGAGGCCGAACCCGCCTTCTCGCGCGGCAGCGACTGCATGATGACGACGCTGGTCGGCGTCATGACATGGGCCATGCCCGTGCCCATGAAGAAGAAGATGATCTCCATGACCCACATCGGGCTGTCCTGGTCGAGCAGGGTGAACGCGGCGAGCATGGCCGCGAGCAGCACAAGCCCTCCGGTCGTGGTGACGCGCACGCCGAGCCGGTCGACGACGAGCCGGGCGCGCGGCGCGAAGATCAGCTGGGCGGCGGCGAGCGGCAGCAGGAACGCGCCGGTCTGCAACGGCGAGTAGCCGCGCACGCTCTGGATGTAGAAGGACGCGAAGAACGTGACGCCCATCATCGCGAAGAAGACGAGCGCGATGCCGGCCATGGCGGCCGAGAACACCTTGTTCTTGAAGTAGTTGATGTCGAACGACGGGTGGTCGCTGCGCTTCTCGTACAGCACGAAGGCGACCAGGACGGCGAGGCCCGCGGCGATGGTGGCCAGCACCTGGGCGCTGGTGAAGTCGCCCTCGTCGCCGCCCTTGATGATCCCGTAGACGAGCAGGACGAGTCCCACGACGGACAGGACGACGCCGACGAGGTCGACGCGCCCCGGCTTCGGGTCCTTGGAGTCGGGCACGAGCGCGAGCATCAGCACGATGGCGATGATCACGATCGGCACGTTCACGAGGAAGACCGAGCCCCACCAGAAGTGGTCGAGGAGCAGTCCGCCGGTGATCGGCCCGATCGCGATGGCGAGCCCCACGCCGCCGGCCCAGATGCCGATGGCCTTCGGCTGCTCGTCCCGCTCGAAGACGTTCATCAGGACGGCGAGCGTGGCCGGCATGACGAAGGCGGCGCCGAGTCCCATCACCGCGCGGAACGCGATGAGCTGGACCGGCGTGCCGGACTCCGCGGCGAGCGCGGAGCCGATGCCGAAGACGACGAGACCGCCGATGAGGACCTTCTTGCGCCCGATCCGGTCACCGAGCAGTCCGGCCGTGAACAGCAGGCCCGCGAAGACGAGCGTGTACGCGTTGATCGCCCACTCGAGTTCGCTCTGCGAGGCGCCGATGCCCACGGGCTCGGGGGTCGAGATCGTCTTGATCGCGACGTTCAGGATCGAGTTGTCGAGGACGACGATCAGCAGGCTCAGCATGAGCACGCCGAGGATCACCCAGCGACGGCGGTGCACGGACTCGGGTACGCGGGAACCCTGGGAGTCCCGGGAGGCGGCGGAAGTGGTCATGCGAACGACCCTAGACCCATTTCGATACGGAACCGTCTCGTATTGAAAGTCCCGGGAAAAGCCTTACCGAGGCTTTACATGGGCGGGATGCGGGATCGGGAGGAGGCCTGGCGCGGGGGCGGCACGCGGTGCCACCATGGAGGCGATCCGGGGACGCCGTCAGGGCGCCTCGAGACGACATGAAGGAGCCGTTGCGATGACGCAACCCACAGAGCTTTCGGCTGCCCAGAACACCCAGAATCAGCAGAACTCCCAGAACGCCCAGCAGTCCACCGTGTTGTACGGGGGCAAGGGCTCGCGGCGGGTATCGGTCCGGGACATCGGCCTCGCCAAGGAGCGGGGCGAGAAGTGGCCCATGCTCACCGCGTACGACGCGATGACCGCGTCGGTCTTCGACGAGGCCGGCATCCCCGTGATGCTGGTCGGCGACTCGGCGGGCAACTGTCACCTCGGGTACGACACGACGGTGCCGGTCACCCTCGACCAGATGGTGCTGCTCTCGGCGGCGGTGGTACGCGGCACGTCCCGCGCCCTGATCGTCGGCGACCTGCCCTTCGGGTCCTACCAGGAAGGGCCGACGCAGGCGCTCCGCTCGGCGATGCGGCTGGTGAAGGAGGCCGGGGTCACCGCGGTGAAGCTGGAGGGCGGCGAACGCTCGCACGCCCAGATCAAGCTGCTGGTCGACGCCGGGATCCCGGTCATGGCGCACATCGGCCTGACCCCGCAGTCGGTCAACACCCAGGGCTACCGGGTCCAGGGGCGTGGCGAGGAGGCGGCGCAGCAGCTGCTGCGCGACGCCAAGGCGGTCCAGGACGCGGGCGCGTTCGCGGTCGTCCTCGAACTGGTTCCGGCGGAGCTCGCGGCCGAGGTGACGCGGGTCCTGCAGATCCCGACCGTCGGCATCGGCGCCGGGGCCGGTACGGACGCGCAGGTCCTGGTCTGGACGGACGCGCTCGGACTCACCGGGGGCAGGATGCCGCGCTTCGTGAAGAAGTACGCGGAGCTGCGCGGCGTGATGTCCGACGCGGCGAAGGCGTTTGCGGAGGACGTCATCGGCGGAACGTTCCCTCAGGAGGAGCACTCCGTCCACTGAGCCATTTCCGGTACGACCGCGGCCCGCCGATCTTCCCCCGTCGGCGGGCCGCGTCGCGCTCCGCGGGTGATCGGGGGGGTGTGTTGCGCGGCACCGCTCGGGGCTCTGCCCCGGACCCCGCTGCTCAATCGCCGCAGGGGCTCCAAGGGACCTGGCCCTGTCGCTGGCGAGGCTTCAAGGACCTGCCGCTGTCGGCGAGCTGTCGGTCGGGTGTCGGTGGGTTGTCGGTGGTGGCTGGCAGCTTGGTGGGCATGACGCGAATCGACAAGAACTCCGTGAGCGACCGGCCGGTCGCCGTATCCGTGAGGGGACTGGTCAAGCACTACGGCGAGACCAAAGCCCTGGACGGCGTGGACCTGGATGTGCACGAGGGCACCGTCATGGGTGTCCTCGGTCCGAACGGCGCCGGCAAGACCACCCTCGTCCGCTGCCTCTCCACCCTGATCACCCCCGACTCCGGCACGGCGATCGTGGCGGGCTACGACGCGGTGCGCCAGCCCCGCCAGCTCCGCCGGGTCATCGGCCTCACCGGCCAGTACGCCTCGGTCGACGAGAAGATCTCCGGCCGCGAGAACCTGTACATGATCGGGCGGCTGCTCGACCTGTCCAGGAAGGACGCGAAGGCCCGTGCCGACGCCCTCCTGGAGCGGTTCTCGCTGACCGACGCCGCGACCCGCCCCGCGAAGACGTACTCCGGCGGTATGCGCCGCCGGCTCGACCTCGCCGCCTCGATGATCGGCCGCCCGCACGTCCTCTACCTGGACGAGCCGACGACAGGACTCGACCCCCGTACCCGTAACGAGGTGTGGGACGAGGTGCAGAGCATGGTGCGGGACGGCGTCACCGTCCTGCTCACCACCCAGTACATGGAAGAGGCCGAACAGCTGGCCTCCGAGCTCACCGTCATCGACCGCGGCCAGGTCATCGCCGCGGGCGGCATCGAGGAGCTGAAGGCGAAGGTCGGCGGCCGCACCCTGCGGATCCGCCCGGCCGACCCGCTGGAGCTCGGCCCGCTGTCGCACGCGATAGACGACATGGGGATCACGGGCCTCGCCACCACCACCGTGGACACCGAGTCCGGGGCCGTCCTGGTCCCCGTGCTCAGCGACGAGCAGCTCACCGCCGTGGTCGGCGCGGTCACCGCGCGCGGCATCACGATCGCCTCGATCGGCTCCGAACTGCCCAGCCTGGACGAGGTGTTCCTGTCCATCACCGGCCAGAAGGCCTCCGCCCCGGAGGACGCAAGGCCCGAACTCGAGGAGGCCGCCGTATGAGTGCCACCACCCTTACTCCCCCGGCGGTCCCCACGATCACCGTCGACGCCGACCCCAAGATCGGCCTGCGCGGCCATCTGCGACACACGGGCGCGCTGGTCCGCCGCAACCTGCTGTGGATCCGCAACGACCCGGAGTCGATGTTCGACGCGGTCCTCATGCCGATCGTCTTCACGCTCCTGTTCGTGTACGTCTTCGGCGGCTCGATCGGCGCCTCGATGGGCGGCGGCCAGGACGCCTACGTCCAGTACGTGATCCCCGGCATGATCGCGATGATGAGCATGAACATCGCGCAGGGCGTGGGAACCGGCTTCAACGAGGACTTCCACAAGGGCATCATGGACCGCTTCCGTACGCTGCCCATCGGGCGCGGATCGGTCCTCATGGCCAAGGTCTCCGTCGAGCTGCTGCGGCTACTCGTCGCCACCACCGTCCTGATGATCGTCGCGCTGCTCGTCGGCTTCGACATCACCAACTGGGTCGGTCTGCTCGGGGCGTTCAGCCTGACCGCGCTGTTCGGCTCCTCCATCATGTGGATCTTCCTGACGCTCGGCGTCACCATGAAGACCGCGCAGGCCGTGCAGGCCATGGGCTTCCTGGTCATGATGCCGCTGCAGTTCGGCTCGTCGATCTTCGCGCCGACCCAGTCGATGCCGGGCTGGCTGCAGTCCTTCACCGACTGGAACCCGATGTCGACGCTCGCGGACGCCTGCCGCGGCCTCATGGTCGGCGGCCCCGCCGCCCACGACGTGTGGGTGACGGTCGCCTGGTCGGTGCTGCTCACGGCCGTCATGGCGCCGATCGCGATCCGCAAGTTCACGAAGCAGAGCTGACCGGCGCGGAACGGGGCAGGACGACCCCCGTCGACTCATTCGCGTCAGTCGTCAGTTGTCAGTCGTCCAGCAGGGCGGTGGCCTCCTCCAAGGAGAGGCCGCCGCCCTCGGCGTGTGCCCGTTCGTACGTCGACCCGTCGAGCAGCGCGCGGACCTCCGCCTCGGTGTCCGCGCGCCAATTGCGTTCGAGGAGCGCCGGCTTGTGGCCCTCCGGAGCCGCCGCGTCGGACGCGCCCATGAGCCGCGCGGCGGCCACCGCGTCACCCTCCCTGCCCCGCTGGGCGAGGGCCCGGGCCGCCGTGCACAGATGCAGCCCCACCAATTGCGGCATGACGAGCGCGGACAGCGGGTCCCGCGCGATGTCGAGACAGCGCCGCACGTTCTCGACGGCGTCGTCGGCGTGCCCGTCGACGGCGTCGATCATCGCCTCCATGCCGATGGTCATGCCGTGGAAGAACCCGACCTGCGCCACCTTGAACTCACTGCGCAGCAAAGCGAGTTGCTCACGAGCCTCGACGGTGCGGCCGCTGAACGCGAGATGGGATACGAGGAAGAGACGGGCGGCCGGCCGGGACTCGTTGGTGTGCCGGCGCCCGTCCTCGAGCGACTCCCACAGCAGCCTCTCGCCCGCCTCGATGTCCCCCTGCTCGATCCGCGCCTGGCCGAGCCTGACCTGGAGGATCGCGGCCTGGGAGTGGGCGCCCATGCTGTGCGCGAGCTCACGGGCGCGCGTGTAGTCGGCGGCGGCGCCCTCGAAGTCGCCGAGCTTCTCGCGCGCCTCGCCGCGCGCCGACAGCGCCTCGGCCGTCCCCCACTCGTCACCGAGCCGGCGGAACAGAGCCAGCGACTCGTCGGCGTACTCGAGCCCCTCCTCGGCCCAGTCGCTGCGGTTGGCGAACACGTTGGCCCGCATCTGGAGGACGAGCGCCAGCTCCCAGTCGTAGCCGAGCTCGCGGCAGGTCCGCGCGGAGACGGCGGCGAGCTCCTGCAGCCGGTCCATGTCCCCGGTCATCAGGACGGCGAAGTACCAGATGTTGCCGGGCGGACGGCAGGCCTGCGGGAGGTCGGCGCGGTAGGTCTCGATGACGGCCCTGAGCCGGGCCTGGCCCTCCTCGGTCTGCCAGTGGTCCATCTCCATGTCCATGTAGCCGAGCCGGCACAGATGGACCTGGCGGCGCGCCTCTTCGAAGAGCTCGCCGGTCAGCGGGGGCGGGAGGTCGGTGCAGCGCTGGAGCAGCGGCGGCGCGGGGCGCGGGGGCCCGGCGAAGGGGTCGGGGCCGAGCGCGGCGGCCTCCCCCGTCCACGTACGGGCGTCGACGCGCAGGTCCCGCATCTGCCAGAACCAGGCCAGGGACAGGACGAGGCTGAACGCCTCCTGCTCGTCACGGGCCGCGACCGCGTGCCGCAGGGCCGTGCGCAGATTCTCGTAGTCCCGCTCGATCCGGGCGATGGCCGCGCGCTGGCCGCTGCCGCGGAGCAACGGGTCGGTGGTGCGGGCGAGTTCGCGGTAGTACGTGAGGTGGGCACGCTCGGCGGCGGCGCGCTCACCCGACTCGTCGAGGCGGTCGCCCGCGTACTCGGAGACGGTTTCCAGGAGGCGGTAGCGCATGGCGCCGCTGCCCTCCTCCGGGGCGGCGACCACGAGCGACTTGTCGACGAGGGAGGCCAGGGTGTCGAGCGCGTCCGGGCCGCAGACCGCCTCGGCGGCGGACAGGTCGCAGCCGCCGCTGAACACGGAGAGGCGGGCGAGGGTGTCGCGCTCGGGTGCGTCGAGCAGGTCCCACGACCAGTCGACGACCGCGCGGAGCGTCTGCTGGCGGGGCAGGGCGGTGCGGGCGCCGGAGGTGAGGAGGCGAAAGCGGTCGTCGAGGCGGTCGGCGATCTGGCGGGGCGTGAGCATCCGGAGCCGCGGCGAGTTCGATGGCGAGCGGGAGGCCGTCGAGGCGGCGGCAGATCTCGCCCACCGCCGCCGCGATCTCCTCGGACCCGTCCACCGTGAAGCCGGGACGCACGGCGGCGGCGCGCTCACCGAACAGCCGCAGCGCGTACGGCTCCGGGAGCGGTTCCACCGAGTACAGCAACTCGCCCGGTACGCCGAGGGGTTCGCGGCTCGTCGCCAGGATCGTGACGCCGGGGCAGTGGGCGAGGAGGTCCTCGGCGAGGGCGGCGGCCGCGTCGATGACGTGCTCGCAGTTGTCGAGGATCAGCAGGAGGCGGCGGTCCTCGCAGTGCTCCACGAGGCGGACGAGGGGGTCGTCGCCCTGGCGCTCACCCGCGACGCGCAGCTCTTCGGCGCCGGCGCCGCGCAGCACGGTCTCGCGGGCCCCGAGGGCGCCGACGACCGCCTCCGGCACGGCGGCCGGGTCACTGACCGGAGCCAGCTCCGCGAGCCACACCCCGTCCGGTGCGGTACCGATCCCCTCGGCGGCCTCCTGCGAAAGCCGCGTCTTACCGGCCCCTCCGGGCCCGAGCAAAGTCACCAGCCGCACGCGCCCCAGGTCGGCCCGAATGGCACCGAGGTCACCGTCCCGCCCGACGAACGAGGTGAGCCGCGCACGGAGATTGCCGGGCAGATCAAGCCCCTGCGGCGATTGAGCAGGCCTTTCAAGCCCTTGCGGCGATTGAGCAGGCTTTTCAAGCCCCTGCGGCGATTGAGCAGCGGGGTCCGGGGCGGAGCCCCGTGGCGTGGGAGCCACGGGGGCCAGCAACTCTCCGTGCAGCGCGCGAAGTTCCGGCCCCGGATCCGTGCCCAGGCTCTCGGAGAGCCTCCGCCGCACCCCCTCATACGCCGCCAACGCCTCCGCCGCCCGCCCCGCGGAGCGCAACGCCCGCAGCCGCAACACCTGCAACGACTCATCCAACGGGTGGGCGTCCCCGAGCGAGGTCACCTCCGGCAGGACCTCGTCCGCACGGCCGAGGTCCAGACACGCGGCGAGCCTGGTGCGCCGGGCGTCGAGGCGCCGGGTGTTGAGGCGCATGGCCTCGACGGACCGGTCCGGGAGATCGGCGAGGGCAGGCCCCCGCCACAGCGCGAGCGCGTCGTCGAGAAGGTCGAGCGCCTTGGCCGGGTCCCCGTCCGCGAAGGCCCGCACCCCGTCCCCGGTCAGCCGCTCGAAGCGGAACAGGTCGACGTCGTCCGCCGCGGCGGCGAGCCGGTAGCCGCCCTCGGACGAGGTGATCGCCCCGGCCCCCAGGGCCCTGCGCAGCCGCCCGACCAACGCTTGCAGCGCGCCCGCCGCGTCCGCGGGCGGCTCGTCGCCCCACACCTCGTCGACGAGGAACGCGGGCGGTACGGCGCGGCCGGGCCGCAGCGCGAGCACCGTGAGCAGCGCACGAAGGCGCGCCCCGCCGACCGGGACGGCCGTGCCGTCGTCGCGGAGCGCCTGCGTGGTGCCGAGAATGCGGTAGCGCACGGGCCTATTGTCCCTGCTGCCTCGCGGCCCCGTCGCCGAGGACCTCAAGTGCGACGAGGACGCCGTCCTTCCGCCAGGTGGGATCGTCGCCGGTGAACCATTTCGGGCAGGTCTCCACGGCGCGCAGCGACCGCTCCCCCGGCACCCGCTCGTACATCCGCGACCCCGTGGCCGTCTCTTCGTACACGTGGCTCACCACATGCACGGACCGCACGCGCCCTCGGGTACGAACCCACTCGCCACCGTGCCGCTCGACGGTCAGCAGACCGACGGCGCGGGCCCGTGCAGGCGGTGGAGCGGGGCAGGCCCACCCTGCGGCGAGCCCGTCGTCCGTACGCAACAGCACGGGCCGCCTCCCGTCGTCATCCGGGTCGTCATCGTCCAGATCCTCAAGCCCCTCCAACTCCTCCGACTCCTCCGACTCCTCCGGCTCCCCGAAGGGCTCGGCCTCGACGTCCCCCTCCACCACACTCACGTACAACTCCCAGTCCTCCCCGTCCGCTCCGCCCCGGAGCACCAGCGGCCACTCCACCTCGTCCCCCACGGAGAACGGCGTGCCGCAGCACTCCATCTGCCAGTCCTCGTACCAGACGTTCCAGATCGCCATGGGCCCCACCCTGTCCGGAACTCCGGTCCGCGCGCGACACGTTTACCTCGTACGGCGGGTACTACGGCAGGTACGTTCAGGGACGCCACACCCGCCGGATCAGCGACCTCAGGAGCCCCACCCCATGACCACCGCCACATCCCGTCGCGGCGACAACAGGATCAGCCCCGTCTTCCTCGGCATCGCCGCGATCACGGCGGTGGCCGGCTGGGCGGTGTGGACGGACTTCGCGTCCCAGCCCGGCTTCGCCGTCTTCCTGTTCGTGACGGGCGCCTGGGTCGTCTCACTCTGTCTGCACGAATACGCGCACGCGCGCACGGCCCTGCACAGCGGCGACATCTCGATCGGCGCGAAGGGCTATCTGACCCTGAACCCGCTGAAGTACACACACGCCCTGCTCAGCATCGTGCTGCCCGTGCTCTTCGTGATCATGGGCGGGATCGGCCTGCCCGGTGGCGCCGTCTTCATCGAGCGGGGGCGGATCCGGGGGCGCTGGCGGCACAGCCTGATCTCGGCGGCGGGCCCGCTGACGAACGTACTGTTCGCGATCGTGTGCACGGCGCCGTTCTGGCTGGACGCGCTGGACGGGGTGCCGGACACCTTCCGTTACGCGCTCGGGTTCCTCGCCCTGCTCCAGGTGACCGCGGCGATCCTGAACTTCCTTCCCGTACCGGGCCTCGACGGGTACGGGGTGATCGAGCCCTGGCTGTCGCAGAAGATCAGGCGGCAGGTCGAGCCGTTCGCGCCGTTCGGTCTGCTCGCCGTGTTCGCCGTGCTGTGGATCCCGGACATCAACCAGTGGTTCTTCGACGCGGTCGACTGGGTGCTGGGCGCGCTCGGGGTGCACGAGTGGGACACGTACTGGGGTCTGCAGTTCTACCGGTTCTGGCAGGGCACCCCGGAGATCTCGACGTTCACGCAGTAGGCGCGGCCTGCGCCTTCGCCGCCTGCTTCTCGGCCTTCGCCCTGCGCAGGTAGAACCACGACATGTTCGACGTGACGCCCGCGATCAGCACCCACACGATCCCGAGGAAGCTGCCCTCGACGAAGGAGACCACGGCCGCCACGGCGGCCAGGGCGCAGACGACCAGGGAGAACAGTGCGATGCGGGGCATGGGGGGCGGCTCCAATGCGGACGGCGGTGTTTCGTCGACCAGTGTCCCCCATGCCCCACCGGGGCCGGAACGCGGCTATACGTCCGTCATACGTCCGTGACGCGCAGCCCCGCGTGCGCCTTGTAGCGGCGGTTCACCGAGATCAGGTTCGCGACCAGGGACTCGACCTGGTGGGCGTTGCGCAGCCGGCCCGAGAAGATGCCGCGCATGCCCGCCACGCGCCCGGCGAGCGCCTGGACGAGCTCCACGTCGGCGCGCTCCTCGCCGAGGACCATGACGTCGGTGTCGATCTCCTCGACCTCCGGGTCGATGAGCAGGACGGCCGACAGGTGGTGGAAGGCGGCCGTGACCCGCGAGTCCGGGAGCAGCGCCGCGGCCTGTTCCGCCGCGCTCCCCTCCTCCGGCTTCAGGGCGTACGCGCCCTTCTTGTCGAAGCCGAGCGGGTTGACGCAGTCGACGACGAGCTTGCCGGCGAGGTCCTCGCGCAGGGCTTCGAGGGTGGCGCCGTGGCCGTCCCACGGCACCGCGACGATCACGATGTCGCTGCGGCGGGCGCACTCCGCGTTGTCGGCGCCCTCGATGCCGAGGCCGAGCTCGTCCGCGGCGGCCTGCGCGCGCTCGGCGGCCCGGGACCCGAGGATCACCTTCTGGCCCGCACGGGCGAAGCGGTACGCGAGTCCCTTGCCCTGCGGTCCCGTCCCGCCGAGAACACCGACGACGAGGCCGGACACGTCGGGCAGGTCCCAGGGGTCCTTGGCCGGGGCCTTCTGGCCGCTCCGGCTGCTTTCGGTAGAGGTCATGCAGCGACCCTACTCAAGGGTATGTGGCTCGTACGGACGGACTTCCCTCGAACGAGACGAACGGGCCCACCACTTGAGGCACCATGCACCCCCATGGACGCCGTACGAGTAGCACTGCTGCGCGAGGTACTCGCCGGAACCGAGTGGCCCTCCGCGACCCGTCGCTTCGCCGGGGCGCTGCGCTCCTCGGTCGGCGCGCACGGCGGCGGGCTCCTCCTCGTGGGCACGCCGACGTACGAGCCGTGGCATCTGGCGGCCCATCTGGTCGACGAGGCGGCCTGGTCCGGTACGCCCGAGCTCGCCCCCACTCTCGTGCGGCACGCGGCGCGCCCGGACGACCCCGCGCACCTGGCCGTCGGCCTCGGCCGGCTCGAAGCGGCGCGGCGCGGTGAGACGCTTCTCGTGGTCACGCCGACCGAGCCGGGTGCCCCGCTGTTGGAGCGGGTGCATGACGCGCGCCGCGCGGGGGCGACGATCCTGGCGCTCGACGCGGAGGCCTCCGGCGGTGCGGATCTGCATGCCATGGCCCACGACGGGCTGAGCGTTCCCGGCGACACGGACCTCGATCTCGACACGGTGCAGCATCTGGTCAGTGCGGCGGCCGGGGAGAACGCGGCGGCTGCTCCGCGGGGGCGGCGGGGGTTTCGTGATCGGTTGTCGCGGCTTGCGGATCACTTGACGGCGCCGCCGCCCGCGCGGTGGTGATGTGTCGGTCACCCGCGCGGGGCTCTGCCCCGGACCCCGCCCCTCAATCGCCGGGGGGGCTTGATTTGTCGTGCCAGTTCGGGTCCGTCTCCCACTCCAGGTTTCGTTCCCTCGCGGTGTCCATCGCGTGCTGGGCCTCCTCGCGGGAGGCGTAGGGGCCGAAGCGGTCCTTGTTGGGGCACTCCGGCCCCTCCTCGACCTTCTTGTGCTCCAGGCAGTAGTACCACTCGCCCGGCTTTCCGACGGTTCGCTTCTTGAACAGCGCCACGGCGGCTCCTCTCGTCCCCGCCATGCTCCCCCACCCGCGCTCGTTACACTCGCTGGCATGTCTGGCCAGTCGCAAGCTTCGCCCACCCTGCTCGTTCCGGGGGAGATCTCCCCCGTCCGCTCCGTACCCGGGAACATCCGGCGACCCGAGTACGTCGGCAAGCCCGCGCCGACCCCGTACACGGGCCCCGAGGTGCAGACCCCGGAGACCGTCGAGGCGATGCGGATCGCCGGACGGATCGCGGCGCAGGCCATGGCGGAGGCGGCGAAGGCGATCGCCCCGGGTGTCACCACGGACGAGTTGGACCGGATCGCGCACGAGTACATGTGCGACCACGGCGCGTACCCGTCCACGCTCGGCTACCGGGGCTTCCAGAAGTCGCTGTGCACGAGCGTCAACGAGGTCATCTGCCACGGCATCCCGGACTCGACCGTCCTGAAGGACGGCGACATCGTCAACCTCGACGTCACCGCGTACATCGGCGGTGTGCACGGCGACAACAACGCCACGTATCTGGTGGGCGACGTGGACGACGAGTCGAGGCTGCTCGTCGAGCGGACTCGTGAGTCCCTCGATCGCGCCATCAAGGCGGTCAAGCCGGGGCGCCAGATCAACATCATCGGCCGGGTCATCGAGTCGTACGCCAAGCGTTTCGGCTACGGAGTCGTGCGCGACTTCACGGGCCACGGCATCAACTCGTCCTTCCACAGCGGCCTGATCGTCCCGCACTACGACTCCCCGCAGGCCACGACCGTGATCAAGACCGGCATGACGTTCACGATCGAGCCGATGCTCACGCTCGGCACGTACGAGTACGACATGTGGGAGGACGGCTGGACCGTCGTCACGAAGGACCGCAAGCGGACCGCGCAGTTCGAGCACACACTGGTGGTCACGGAGAGCGGCGCGGAGATCCTCACGCTGCCGTAGCGGTCTGCCGCGATCCGCCGCGGTCTCCGTCTTCCGGTTTTCTGCTTTTACGTTCCCTTGATCGCGTCGCTGGGTACGCTTTTACCGACAGCTTGTCGGAAACCCGGAGGCCGCCCGATGGACACCCCGTTCTCCACCCTGATCCGCACCGCTTCGCACGAGCAGCACACGGAGGCGGAGACGTCGACGTTCATGGGTGACCTGCTCGGCGGGCGGCTCGGCGTGGACGCGTACGCGCGGTACACGGAGCAACTGTGGTTCGTGTACCGGGCACTTGAGGACGGTGCCGGGAGCCTTGCCGACGATCCGGTGGCCGGGCCCTTCATCCAGCCGGAGCTGCTGCGCGTACCCGAGCTGGAGCGCGACCTCGCGCATCTGCGGGGGCCGGACTGGCGGGAGACCGTCTCCGCGCTACCGCAGACGCGGGCGTACGCGGAGCGGGTCGCGGAGTGTGCGGCGTCCTGGCCGGGCGGGTATGTGGCGCACCACTACACGCGCTATCTCGGCGACCTCTCGGGCGGGCAGATCATCCGCGACAAGGCGGAGAAGACGTGGGGCTTCGCGCGCAAGGGGGACGGGGTGCGGTTCTACGTTTTCGAGGGCGTGACCAATCCCGCGGCGTTCAAGCGGCACTACCGCGAGCTTCTTGACGCGATCGGGGTGGACGAGTTGGAGAAGCAGCGGGTGGTGGCGGAGTGCAAGGCGGCGTTCGCCTTGAATACCGGGGTGTTTCGGGGGCTGGGTGAGGAGTTTCGGTCGGCCGCGTGATCGTTGAGCCGTAGCGGCGTTGCGGCCTCGGGGCTCCGCCCCGGACCCCGCTGCTCAATCGCCGCAGGGGCTTGAACAGACCGAATCAAGCCCCGCCGGCGATTGAGGCGCGGGGTCCGGGGCAGAGCCCCGTGCGGGTGGGCGTCACAGGCGGACCCGGCCGCCCACCTCCACCAGGCCCCCCGGCAGGGGAGCCGTGAGGATTTGGGAGCCGCGGCCCTGGCGGATGTTCAGTGATCGGTCGAGGTGGCCGGTCAGTGCCAGCGCCGCCGCCCCCGTCGCCTCGTCCTCCACGATGCCGTCACCGCGGCCGGGGAAGCCGCGGGTCCTGACCCGGCCCGCCGCCTCGTCCTCCCAGGCCCACGCGTAGATCCACTCGCCCTCCGGAGGAACCGGCAGCGCGTCCACCTCGGCGGCGGAGCCGTACTGCCGCAACGTACGGCCGGGCGCCCACTCCGCACGCGCCACGATCCAGCTGAACTCGCCGTCCTGGCGCGCCCCGACGACACCCGCGGGCACGACGAGTTCCGGCACGTCGAGCAGCCAGGCCGTGCCGACGCAGGGGTGTCCGGCGAACGGCAGGCGCGCGGTCGGCGTGTAGATGTCGATGACGCCACGCTCGGGGTCGTCGACGAAGACGGTCTCGCTGAAGCCCAACGTGACGGCGAAGGCCTGGCGTTCGTCCTGGTCGGGGATGCGGGAACCGTCGCGGACCACGCCCAGCGCGTTGCCCTCGCGGCCGCCGGGGCCGCAGAAGACGCGCACCACGTCGTACTCGATGCCGTACTCGTTCATGGCGGCAGTCAACCACGCGACACCCGACGCTTGACCAGCCCTTGACCTTTCCCTGACTTGGCCATGGGCGGTACTGAGGTAAGCCTCATATAAGTTAGGTCGGCCTTAGTTGCCCCGGTGTCTGTGCACCCCCCGTGTCACCGCTGTACGTCTTGGAGCCCGCATGCGAGCCGCCCGACTCACCGTTTCCACCGCCGTCGCCGCGGTGGCCGCCCTGACCGCGGTCACCGGCTGCACGCAGAAGAGCGACGCCAAGAGCGCCGGTTCCGGTGCGATCAAGGTGACCGCCGACGACGACAGCTGCAAGGTCTCGAAGAAGCAGTTCCCGGCGGGCCACGTGGAGTTGGCGGTCGAGAACAAGGGGTCCCGGGTCACCGAGGTCGAGATCCTCTTCCCGGACGACCGGATCGTCTCCGAGCGCGAGAACATCGGCCCCGGCACCAGGCACAGCCTCACCGCCGAGGTGAAGAGCGGCGACTACCGCATCGCCTGCATCCCCGGCATGAAGGGCAAGGGCCACCGCCAGGACGTGCAGGTGACCGGCGGCAAGAGCACCGTGAAGCGGGACCCGCGGCTCGACGCCGCCGTCGCCGCCTACCGCCAGTACACCCAGGCGCAGGCCGACGAGACGCTGCCGAAGGTGAAGACGTTCACCGACGCCGTCCGCGACGGCGACCTCGACGCCGCCAAGAAGGCGTACGCCCCCTCGCGCATCGGCTGGGAGCGCACCGAGCCGGTCGCCGAGTCCTTCGGTGACATCGACCCGAAGGTCGACGTGCGGGCCGACGGCCTCGAAGAGGGCCAGAAGTGGACCGGCTGGCACCGCCTGGAGAAGGCGCTCTGGAAGGACAAGAAGATCGGCAAGGAGGAGAAGGGGCTCGCCGATCGGCTCGACAAGGACCTCAAGGACTGGCAGCAGCGCGTCGGCAAGGCGGAGATCACGCCCACCTCCATGGCCAACGGCGCCAAGGAGCTGCTCGACGAGGTCGCCACCGGCAAGGTCACCGGCGAGGAGGAGCGCTACTCGCACACCGACCTCGTCGACTTCAAGGCCAACGTCGAGGGCGCGGAGAAGGCGTACGAGCTGCTCAAGCCGGTCGCGTCGAAGAACGACGCCGCGCTGGCCAAGGAGCTGGACAAGCAGTTCGCCGCGCTGGACGAGTTGCTCGACAAGTACCGCGAGGGCAAGCAGGGCTACGAGTTCACCTCCTACGACAAGGTCGGCAAGGCGGACCAGAAGGAGCTGTCCGACGCGGTCAACGCGCTGGCGGAGCCGCTGTCGAAGCTGGCGGCAGCGGTCGTCAAGTAGCCGTCGCCACGCAGCCGTCAGCCGTACACGTGCACACGCACCACGAGAAGAGGGTCGCCATGACTGACGACGAGACCTCCAACTCCCCTTCCCCGTCCCGGCGTTCCCTGCTCGCCGTCGGCGGCGCCGGGCTCGCGCTCGGCGCCGCCGCCGCGGGTGGCGCCGTCGCCCTGGCCCGCTCCGACGACGGCTCGGACATGCAGCCCGCGGGCGAAGCGGGCGGCGCGGTGCCGTTCCACGGCGCGCATCAGGCCGGGATCGCCACGGCGGTGCAGGACCGGCTGCACTTCGCGGCGTTCGACGTGAAGACCACCGACCGCGAGGAGTTCGTGCAGCTCCTGAAGGACTGGACGAAGGCCGCCGCGCGGATGACCGAGGGGCGCACCGTCGGTGAGGGCGCGTACGGCGGGCTCGTCGAGGCGCCGCCGGACGACACGGGCGAGGCGCTGGGGCTGCAACCGTCCCGGCTCACGCTGACGATCGGCTTCGGCCCCTCCCTCTTCGATAAGCACGGGAAGGCCCTCGGCATCGCCGACAAGCGTCCGGACGCGCTCGTCGACCTGCCGAAGTTCCCCGGCGAGAACCTGGAGAAGACCCGCAGCGGCGGCGATCTGTGCGTACAGGCCTGCGCCGACGACCCGCAGGTCGCCGTGCACGCCATCCGCAACCTCGCCCGGATCGGCATGGGCAAGGTCGCCATCCGCTGGTCGCAGCTCGGCTTCGGCAAGACGTCGTCGACGACGCCGGACGCGCAGACCCCCCGTAACCTCATGGGCTTCAAGGACGGCACCCGCAATATCGCGGGCACCGAGAAGGACCGCCTCGCCAAGCACGTCTGGGTGGACGCTTCGGACGCCGACTGGATGGAGGGCGGTTCGTATCTGGTCGCCCGCCGGATCCGGATGAACGTCGAGACCTGGGACCGTACGTCGCTGCAGGAGCAGGAGGACGTGTTCGGCCGGGACAAGGGCGAAGGCGCGCCGGTCGGCAAGGCGAAGGAGCGCGACGAGCCGTTCCTGAAGGCTATGAAGCCGGACGCGCACGTGCGGCTCGCGCACCCCGACACCAATCACGGGGCGACGCTGCTGCGTCGCGGCTACTCGTTCACCGACGGCACGGACGGGCTCGGCCGGCTCGACGCGGGCCTGTTCTTCCTCGCGTACCAGAAGGACGTGCGCAAGGGGTTCATCCCGGTGCAGCGCAGCCTGGCGACCGACGCCCTCAACGAGTACATCCAGCACGTCGGTTCGGCGGTGTTCGCGGTGCCGCCGGGAGTGCGGGACGGCAGTGACTGGTGGGGCCGCGGCCTCTTCGAGCAGACGGAGGCGTGAGAAGCGATGTTCGCGAACTACTTGATCGGACTGCGCGAGGGCCTGGAAGCCAGCCTCATCGTCTGCATCCTCGTCGCGTACCTGGTGAAGACGGAGCGCAGGGACGCCCTGAAGCCGGTGTGGGCGGGGGTCGGGGTCGCCGTCCTCGTGTCGCTCGGGTTCGGCGCGGGCCTGGAGTTCGGCTCGCAGGAGCTGACGTTCCAGGCACAGGAGGCGCTCGGCGGTTCGCTGTCGATCATCGCTGTGGGCCTGGTGACGTGGATGGTCTTCTGGATGCGGCGCACGGCCCGGCATCTGAAGACGGAGCTGCACGGCAAGCTGGACAGTGCCCTGCGGATGGGCACGGCGGCGCTGGTCGTGACGGCGTTCCTCGCGGTGGGCCGAGAGGGCCTGGAGACCTCCCTGTTCGTGTGGACGGCGGTGCACGCCACCAGCAACGGCACGACGGACCCGGTGATCGGCGCGCTGCTCGGGCTCGCCACGGCGGTGGTCCTCGGCTGGCTGTTCTACCGGGGCGCGCTCCGCATCAACCTGGCGAAGTTCTTCACGTGGACCGGCGGCATGCTGGTCGTCGTGGCGGCGGGCGTCCTCGCGTACGGCGTCCACGACCTCCAGGAGGCCGACTTCATCGGCGGCCTCAACAACCTGGCCTTCGACATCAGTTCCACGATCTCCCCGGACGGCTGGCTCGGCACGCTCCTGAAGGGCGTCTTCAACTTCCAGCCCGACCCGACGGTTCTGCAGGTAACCGTCTGGTTCGTCTACCTTGTCCCCACTCTCGCCCTGTTCTTCGCGCCTCCCGGGCTGTTTTCCCGCAGGGTCGCGGCAGTGCGGGCCTCCTCTTCCCGGTAGGGTTCGGGCCCGTGCATGGGGCCGGGGAGCGGAAGGTGAATCGAACGTCATGAGCGAGGCCAGGAACAGGATCGGCCGACCGGTCGCAGCGGCGGCGGCCGCGGTCGTGCTGTCCCTCACCGCGAGCGGCTGTGTGACCGTGCACGGCGAGCTGGAGATCGTCCCGTCGACCACGAAGGGGCAGGCGGCGCGCGCCGTCGACACCTTCGTGGACGCGTACAACAAGGCGGAGAAGACGTACGACGCCGACGCCGACGCGAAGTACGTCACCGGGGCGCTCGGCGCGATCGACGCGGCGAAGCTGAAGGCCGGCCGCGCGCTCAACCCGAACGGCAACCCGAAGCACGTGCCGCTGAAGCTCACCGACACCCAGGTCACGGTGCCGAAGAAGGCGGGCTGGCCGCGCTGGTTCGTGACGAACTCGGAGACCACGCGGGTCCCCGGCTACCGCTGGGTGATGGTCTTCACCCGGAACGCCGAGAACGCGCCGTGGGCGGTCTCGTACCTGTCGCTGTTCCGCAACGGCACGGTCCCCAAGTTCAAGCAGGACAAGGACGGTTGGGCCGAGTCCGTCGCCCCGGACGCGTCGGGTCTCGCGCAGCGTCCGAAGGACATGGGCAAGAAGTACATCCAGTACCTCAAGAAGGGCGGGGACGGCTACGCCCCGGGCCTGCACACGACGCGCTGGCGCCAGACCCGCGAGAAGATCGACTCGCGGCCCGGCCTCACCACGCAGTTCATCGACGAGTCCCTCAACTCGGGCGACTACGCCCCCGTGGCCCTGCGCACCGAGAACGGCGGCGCCCTCGTCTTCTTCACGACCCGCCGCTACGAGAAGCTGACCGCGTTCCCCGGCAGCAACCTCCCGGCGATCGGGCCGGACGTGAAGGCGCTGATGAAGGGCGAGCCCAAGCAGTCGGCGATGTACGGCTACGTCTCCGGCCAGGCGGCGATCGACCCTCCGGGTACGTCGGGCAAGGTGAACGTGGTCTCCCGTGTGGAGGGGATCACCACCGCCGAAGGCAACTAACGGTCATCCGTCGTTGCGGTCCCGGGGCTCTGCCCCGGACCCCGCGGGCTCTCGTCCAAAGACGAGGCTTGATCAGGGCCAGGCCGACGTGTAGTCCGGCTCCTCCGCCCCCACATACCGCGCACACGCATCCGTCAGCGATTCCAGCAACGTCAGCGGATCGGGAAGCGGATGCTCGGGCCCCCGCACCCAGAACACCTCCCGCTCACCGGGCAACCGCGCCGGCGGCACCAGAACGTACGACCCACGGCAGTGCCACCGCAGCCCGGGATGCTCGTCCATGGTCTCGGGGTGACAGTCCAGCTCGCAGGGCCACCACTCGTCCTCCTCGTCCGGCGTCCCCCGCGTCGCCGTGAAGAAGAGGATGCGGTCGCCGCCGGACTCGGCGACGGGACCGACCTCGATCCCGGCGGCAAGGAGCCGCTCCAGCGCCTCGTGGCCCGCCTCCAGCGGGACGTCGAGGACGTCGTGGACCATGCCCGTCGAGGTGATGAAGTTGGCCAGCGGCTGATGCCTCGCCCAGCGCTCGATCTGCGCGCGGTCCGTCGTGGACTGGGTCTGCCAGGCGAAGGAGACGGGGTGCCTGCCGGGGGTCGGACAGCCGACGCGGTTGCACGAACATCGGTAGTCGGAGGGGTACGCGGCCGGGGCGAGCGGCAGTCCGGCGGCGGCAGCGGCGAAGAGCTGGTCCTCACGGGCCGCGTCGGCGGCCGCGGTGTCCTTCGGGCCGCGCGCGGCCCTCAGCCACCGTGAGATCAGGCCGCCCGTCGTACGCCCCGCCGTACCGCTCCGCCCGCCGAATCGGCGATCCTGCTCCGCGCCCATCAATCCCCTCACCATCGCCGTCGAGCCACTGCTGTCGTGCCGAGTCCGGATGAACCTTGGACCAAAAGTGTCCCACCATCCTGCGCTTCGGGTGGCCACAGTCCACATCCGGGGTATGTGAGGGCGCGCGGGGGCGGGTTCTAGGAGCGGGGAGGGCGGGCGCCGATCCCGTAGAGGGCGTACTCGACGATCGTGTCCGCGTACGCGTGGTCGAGCGGTCCGGTGTTCTGCAGCCAGCGCTGGGCGAGCGGCCCGGAGAACAGGTCGCGGGCGATCGTCGGGTCGACCTCCGTGCGGACCTGTCCGGCCTCCTGCGCGGCGCGCAGCCGGTCGGCGTACAGGTCGAGTCCCGGCATGAGCAGCCTGGCGACGAACGCCTCGGAGAACGCGCGGTCGGCCAGGCCCTCGGCGGCGAGCGCGCGGGCCGGGGCCTCGAACACGGGGTCCTTGAGCACGTCGACGGTGGCGTGCAGCAGCAGCTTGAAGTCGGCCTCGATGTCGCCGGAGTCGGGCAGGACGGCCGGGTCGCCCGGGTAACCGGGGTGCCGCTCGGCGGCGACTTCCGTGTTGCGTTCGTTGAGGTCGATGAAGGCCTCCATCAGGACCTCGGCCTTCGATCCCCACCACCGGTAGATCGTCTGCTTACCGACGCCTGCGCGGGCGGCGATGCCCTCGATGGTGGTGCGCGGGTAGCCGATCTCCCCTACGAGGGAGAGGGCGGCGTCGTAGATCGCGCGGCGGGAGCGTTCGCTGCGGCGGGCGGCGTCGGGGGCGGCCTTCTTCGCCGACTGGCTCTTCGTGGCTGACATGGTTCGAATGTAGCAGCGAGCGAGCCGAGACGTCCCGTCTCGTAACACCTTGACAAGACGGACCGTCTCGCCCACAGTGGAGCACGTCAACGAAACGAGACGATACGTATCGTCGCAATGACTCAAGGAGTACGACCATGACCCGAGGTGGAGCAGGCGGCATGCTGGGCGTCGGCGGCGGCCGCAGCAACATGTCCCGCAAGGCGATGCGCGGCGGCGGCCGCGGTGGACGCGTCGGCGGCGGGGGCCCCGACCCCGTGGCGCAGAAGCGTGAGCTCCTGCGCAAACTGCAGGAGAAGCGCGGCACGCCCGACGCGTCGTGATCAGAACCAGCCGTGAACCACCCGTTCGGTTCACAGCCCCGAGGGCTCCTCCGACCGCACCATGGGCTTCACCCAGCCCTGCGGTCGGAGGAGCCCTCATTGCGTAATCCGCGCCTTGTCGAACGCCGCGCCACACCCCGGCGCTATCTCATGTGCCCACCGGCACACTTCAAGGTCACGTACTCGATCAACCCGTGGATGGACCCGGCGAAACCCGTCGACGTCCCGCTCGCGGTCGCCCAGTGGGAGGACCTGGTCGGCCGCTACCGCGCTCTCGGCCACACCGTCGAGGTGCTCGACCCGCGGCCCGGCCTTCCGGACATGGTGTTCGCGGCGAACGGCGCGACCGTGGTGGACGGCCGGGTGCTCGGCGCCCGGTTCGCACACCGGGAGCGGGAGGCCGAGGCCGCCGCGCACCTGGAGTGGTTCCGGGCGCACGGCTACGCCGAGGTCCACGAGCCCGTCCACGTCAACGAGGGCGAGGGCGACTTCGCCGTCACCGCCTCGTACGTGCTCGCGGGGCGTGGCTTCCGGGCCTCGCCGCTGTCCCACGGGGAGGCGCAGGAACGCTTCGGCCGTCCGGTGATCGGCCTCGACCTGATCGACCCCCGCTTCTACCACCTGGACACGGCGCTCGCGGTCCTGGACGACGCGGGCGACGCTGAGGGCACGGTCATGTACTACCCGGCGGCGTTCTCGCCCGGGAGCCGGGCGGTGCTGCGGCGGATGTTCCCCGACGCGCTGATCGCCTCGGAGGCGGATGCGGTGGCCTTCGGCCTCAACGCGGTGTCGGACGGCCGGAACGTGGTGCTGCCGCAGGGGGCGGTGGGGTTGTTCGGGCCGCTCCGGGAGCGGGGGTTCGTGCCGGTGGGGATGGATCTGGGTGAGTTGTTGAAGGGGGGCGGGAGCGTGAAGTGCTGCACGCTTGAGCTTCGCCCTTGAAGCCCCTGCGGCGATTGAGCAGGCGGCTCCCGGGGTGAGGCCAGGGGGCTCCGCCCCGGACCCCGCTGCTCAATCGCCGCAGGGGCTTAAAGAGAATCGCCGCCCCACCCGTCCCCCCACTCCACGTTCCGGGCCTCGCGGTATGCGGCTCCGTGTTTCTTGGTCACCGTCGTTCGGGTCAGGGCCCCCTCCGGCTCGCAGAGGTCGAGGAGGACCTGGCCCTTGCGGGTCTGGGGTTTGCGGACCACCCGTGCCGGCGCGGGTGTCGGAGCGAAGCGCGTCGCGGCGACGTAGGCGAACTTCTCGTCCTCGTACGCGAGGGAGCCGCCCTTGACCTGGCGGTGCAGCGAGGAGCGGGCGACCCGCGCCGAGAAGTGGCACCAGTCCGTGCCGGGCACGATGGGGCAGGCGGCGCTGTGCGGGCAGGGCGCGGCGATGTGGAACCCGGCGGCGATGAGCCGGTCCCGGGCCTCGATGACGCGGGCGTAGCCGTCCGGGGTGCCGGGCTCGATGATCACCACGGCGCCGGTGGCGGCCCGCGCGGCGGCGTCGACGACGACCCCGCGGTCCCCCTCCGTCAGCTCCTTGAGCACGTACGAGACGGTGACGAGGTCGGCCTCCGGCGTGTCGTGCACCCCGATCCGCCCCCGCTCCCACCGCACGGAGTCCGACAACACGGCCTCGGTCGCGGCCAGTTCACGGCCGAGGTCGAGCGCGGGCTGCGACCAGTCGACGACCGTCGTGGCCCGCTCCCCCGGCCACACGTCCTGCGCCGCCCACACGGCCGCGCCCGTGCCGCCCCCGATGTCGAGGTGCCCGGCGGGCCGCCAGTCGGCCGCGGCGTCGAGCGCGTCGAACGCGGAGCGCACCGCCTCGAACGTGGCCGGCATCCGGTACGCCGCGTACGCCACGACGTCGGCCCGCTCGCGCAGGATCGGGGCGTCGGTCGGGGTGGTCCCCCGGTAGTTCGCGATGAGCCGTTCGACGGCCTTCGCCGCCTGCGTGGGCGGGAGGCCGTCGAGGAGCGCGGCAAGGGTGGACCGGAGGGTGTCGGAGGTCGACTGGAGCGGGGCGTTCACCCCGTGATTCTACGGAGCGCCGGCGGTGCTCACGGGTCCGCGTCAGACCACGGCCCTCGCCACCCGGTTCGCCGCCGCCACCCGTGGCCCGTTGGCGGGGCCGCGGCGGCGGGGGTGCACGGTGTTGGCGAGCAGGATCAGGAACGTGTCGGTCGCCGGGTCGATCACCAGGGACGTCCCCGTGAAACCGGTGTGGCCCGCCGCGCCGCGGCCCGCCAGTTCGCCCATGAACCACGACTGGTCGAGGTGGAAGCCGAGGCCGGGCGGGGTCAGCATCAGGTCGACGAAGTCGGGGCCGAGGATGCGGGCCGTGCCGTAGGAGCCGCCGGTGAGGAGGGTGCGGCAGAGGATGGCCAGGTCGTATGCCGTCGAGAAGAGGCCCGCGTGACCGGCCACGCCGCCGAGCGCCCAGGCGTTCTCGTCGTGCACCTCGCCGCGCAGCATGCCCCGGTCGGCCTTCGCCCAGGGGCGGCGCTGGTCCTCGGTCGCGGCGGCGTCGGGGCGCGGCCCGTACGACGTGGCGGTCATGCCGAGGGGGCGGGTGATGCCCTCGTGGATCAGGACGTCGAGGGGGTGGTCCGTGATGCGCTCGAGGACGTGCTGGAGGAGCAGCATGTTCAGGTCCGAGTACAGATGGTCGCCCGGTGGTGACGAGGGCTCCTCCGCGCGCAGCATCGCCATCCTCGCGGCTGCGTTCTCGGCGTACGGGACCTCGTACAGCGGGAGTTCGGGGCGCAGGCCCGAGGTGTGGGTGAGCAGTTCGCGGACCGTGGTGCCGTACCGGGCGGCGGCCGTGAACTCGGGGACGTAGGCGGCGACCTTCGCGTCGATGCCGAGTCTGCCGCGCTCGATCTGCTGCACGGCGGCGATCGAGGTGAAGAGCTTGGTGAGCGAGGCCAGGTCGAAGGGGGTGTCCACCGTCATCGCCGCGCGGGCCTCGGGCGGCAGCTCGATTCCCGTGTCCGTCACCTCGTCGTACGACGCGTAGCGCGCCGCCCAGCCGTGCGCCGCCTCCACCGCGATCACCGGTCCGCGCCCCGCGAGCGCGACGACCCCGGCGCACCAGGGCCGCGCCCCCTCGGGCAGCCGGCGGACATCGGAGCGGAGCCCGGCGAGCTGCTCCGCGTCGAGCCCTGCCCGCTCGGGGGTGTCGTGGCGCAGTCTCGGCGCGTTCAGCGCTGCTCACCCGCCGCGCGCCGCTGCCAGGGGCGGCACAGGGTCACGAAGGCGAGCGCCGCGACGATTCCGCAGACGAGCTGGACCAGCGCCATCGGGACCGCCGTGTGCTCGCCCGCGATGCCGACGAGCGGGGAGGCGATCGCGCCGATCAGGAACGAGGACGTGCCGAGCAGCGCGGACGCGGAGCCCGCCGCGTGCGGGGTGCGCATGAGAGCGAGGGCGTTGGTGTTGGGCGTGGTCAGGGCCATGCAGGCCATGAGGACGAAGAGGCCCGCCGCGACGGGGGCGAGGCCGAGTTCCTCGGGCGTTCCGAAGACGCCGGTCGCGGCCAGGAGGAGGAAGGCGGCGGCGAGGACGACCAGGGTGAGGCCGATGCCGAGCACCTTGTCGAGGTTGACCCGCCCGACGAGCACCTTGCCGTTGAGCTGGCCGACGGCGATCAGGCCGACCGAGTTGAGCCCGAAGAGAAGGCTGAACGTCTGCGGGGACGCCCCGTAGATCTCCTGGATCACGAACGGGGAGGCCGATACGTAGGCGAAGAGCGCCGCGAACGCGAAGCCGCCGACGACCGTGTAGCCGAGGAAGACGCGGTCGGCGAGCAGGCCGCGCATCGTGCGCAGCGCCTCCCCGGTGCCGCCGCTGTGCCGCCGCTCCGGCGCGAGGGTCTCCGGCAGGAGCTTCCACACGACGGCGGTGAGCGCGATGCCGATGCCGGTGAGCACGACGAAGACGCCGCGCCAGTCGGTGAACCGCAGCACCTGGCCGCCGATCAGCGGCGCGACGATCGGGGCGATGCCGGAGATCAGCATCAGCGAGGAGAAGAACCGGGCCATCGCGACGCCGTCGTAGAGGTCGCGGACCACGGCTCGGGCGATCACGATGCCCGCCGAGCCCGCGAGCCCCTGCATCAGCCGGAAGGCGATGAGCAGGGTGGCGTTCGGCGCGAAGGCGCAGATCGCGGTGGCCACGATGTAGATCAGCAGGCTGACGATCAGCGGTCTGCGGCGGCCCCACTTGTCGCTCATCGGGCCGACCACGAGCTGCCCGAGCGCCATGCCGGTCAGGCACGCGGTGAGGGTGAGCTGGGCGGTGGCGGCGGAGGTGTGCAGCACCTCGGTGACCTCCGGCAGGGCCGGGAGGTACATGTCCATGGAGAGCGGCGGTACGGCGGTCAGCCCGCCGAGGATGAAGGTGACGAGGAGGCTCGCGCCGGCCCCGACCACCGCCCTGGGAACGGGCGTTGGGGTCGCGGCACGGACCTCACCGGTCGTGTCCTCCCCCGTGGTGCTCCCGGTGGAACATCCGCTGTCCTTCATCCCGCTGCCCCTCGTTTCCCTTCGCCTCTCCCGGCCACCTGTGCGATTCCCTATGCTCTCAGCTCGGCGGTGCGGTTGAGACCAATTTGTGAAGCGGGTGGGCACGATGACAGAGCGGGTGCGCTGGGGAATCCTCGCGACGGGTGGGATCGCCGCGTCGTTCACGGCCGATCTGCTGGATCTGCCGGACGCCGAAGTGGTGGCGGTGGCCTCGCGCAAGGAGGCCTCCGCGAAGGTGTTCGCGGAGCGGTTCGGGATCGAGCGGGCCTACGGCGACTGGGCCTCGCTCGCGGCGGACGAGGATGTGGATGTCGTGTACGTCGCGACGCCGCACGCCGCGCACCGGGAGGCCGCCGGGCTCTGCCTGGAGGCGGGGCGCGCGGTGCTGTGCGAGAAGGCGTTCGCGCTGAACGCGCGGGAGGCGGCGGAGCTGGTGACGCTCGCGCGCTCGCGGGGCGTGTTCCTGATGGAGGCCATGTGGATGTACTGCCATCCGCTGGTGCGGCGGCTGAAGGCGCTCGTCGACGACGGGGCGATCGGTGAAGTGCGCACGGTGCAGGCCGACTTCGGGCTCGCAGGACCCTTCCCGCCCGCGCACCGGCTGCGTGACCCCGCGCAGGGCGGCGGCGCGCTCCTGGATCTCGGGGTGTATCCGGTGTCGTTCGCGCAGCTGCTGCTCGGGGAGCCCTCCGCCGTGACGGCGTCCGCGCAGCTCTCCGACGAGGGCGTCGACCTCCAGACCGGGATGCTGCTCTCGTGGGACAGCGGGGCGCGGGCGCTGCTGCACTGTGCGATCAACGCCGGTACGGGCGTGACCGCTTCGGTGACCGGTTCCGCCGGGCGGATCGATGTGCCTGGCGGGTTCTTCTACCCGGAGCGGTTCGTGCTGCACCGGGACGGGCGGGATCCGGAGGAGTTCGTGGCGGCGCCCGAGGACGGGCCGCGCGATTCGATGCGGCACGAGGCGATCGAGGTGATGCGGCGGGTCCGGACGGGCGACACGGAGTCGCCGCTGGTGCCGCTGGAGGGTTCGCTCGCCGTGATGCGGACGCTCGACGCCGTCAGGGAACGGGTCGGCGTCCGCTATCCCGGCGAGTGACAGTCGGGGTTACGCGGGCTTGAGCCCCGGCTCCCCCACGGCCGTCACGAACGAGGCCGCCGTGGTGAGGGCCGCCCCCGGCGTGGTCACCGCGGACACCGTCTTGAAGTCGGTCCGCGCCGCCTCCTGGCCCAACTCCACGGTCGCGTAGCCGCGCTGACCGTTGTAGTGCTTCATGTGCGGGTTACGGGCGAGGTACCCGGCCCAGTTGGACGGCTTGGCGGAGCCGTCCTTGCCGCTGGTGATCGAGGTCGTCACGATCTCGGTGCCCACCGTGCGCGAGCCCTGGTCGTCGGCGTCCCGCTTGATGTCCATGGCGTACGAGACGTGGACGTCGCCGGTGAGGACCATCAGGTTCTCGACGCGGGCCGCCTCCGCGCCCTTGAGGATCCGCTCGCGGGAGGCCGGGTAGCCGTCCCAGGAGTCCATGGAGAGCGTCGTGTTGCCCTCGACCGCGTTGTTCCGGCGGGAGAACGTGACCTGCTGCGGCACCACGTTCCACAGTGCCCGCGAGTCGCGCCAGCCGTCGGTCAGCCAGCGCTCCTGGGTGAAGCCGGGCAGCGTCTGCGAGGCGGCCTCGGACTCGGGCGTCGGCGTCTTCCAGCCGTCGCCGTTGGCCTGGTCGGTGCGGTACTGGCGGGTGTCGAGGATGTCGAACTGGGCGAGCCGGCCCCAGTGCAGCCGCCGGTAGAGCCGCATGTCGGGGCCGCTCGGGGTCTGGGGGCGGCGCAGCGGCTGGTTCTCCCAGTACGCGCGGTACGCGGAGGCGCGGCGCAGCAGGAACTCCTCGGGAGGGTTGCCGTTCTCGTCGGTGTCGCCCGCGTAGTTGTTCTCGGTCTCGTGGTCGTCCCAGGTGACGACGAAGGGGTGCGCGGCGTGCGCGGCACGCAGGTTCTCGTCGCTCTTGTAGAGGGCGTACCGCAGCCGGTAGTCCTCCAGCGTCGTGGTCTCCCGGTTGAAGACGTCGGGCAGGACGCGGTCGGTGTAGTTCCGGGCGCCGCCGGCGGAGGTGACGGCGTACTCGTAGAGGTAGTCGCCGAGGTGGAGGACGACATCGACGTCGTCCTCGGCCAGGTGCTTGTACGCGGTGTAGTACCCGTCGTGGTACGCCTGGCAGGACACGGCGGCGAGGGTGAGCGCGGAGGTCTTCGCGCCGATCGCGGGCGCGGTGCGGGTGCGGCCCGTCGTGCTCACCCAACTCCCCACGCGGAAGCGGTAGTAGTACACGCGCCCGGCGGCGAGCTTGTCGACCTCGACGTGCACGGTGTGGTTGTACTCGGGGTGCGCGGTGGCGGTGCCGCGCCTGATGACCCGCCGGAACCGCTCGTCGAGCGCCAGCTCCCACGCCACGTCGACGCGGGCGGCGGGCAGCCCGCTGCCGGTCTCGTACGGGGACGGGGCGAGCCGTGTCCACAGCAGCACGGAGTCGGGGAGGGGGTCGCCGGAGGCGATGCCGAGCGTGAACGGGTCGCTCTTGATCTTCCGGGCGTCGAGCTCGGCGGCGGCCGCGGTGCCCGCGGTCGGCAGGTTGGTCGCGAAGGCGAGCGCGGCGGCGGCGCCGGTGACGGTCAGGAATCTTCTGCGGCCCAAGTGCTGGGCCGCGACACGGAGTTCGGCTGCGTGCTGCGGTATGTGAGGCATGAAGCGTTATTGCAGTGGCCCGGGACGACCGTGGACTGTCACGTACACAACAGCCACATGGCGGATCGATGATCTCCGCGTGGCCGCACGACCCGTACGCTGCGGCCTCATGAACGCTTCGCAAACGGACCCGGTTTCGCGCACCGCCGTCGTCACCGGCGCGGGCTCCGGCATCGGCCGGGCCGTCGCCCTCGAACTGCTGCACGCGGGCTGGCGCGTGGCCCTCGCGGGCCGCCGCACCGAGACCCTGGAGGCGACCGCGGCGCTCGCCCCGGACGCCGACTCCCTCGTGGTCCGCGCCGACGTGTCGGACGCCGAGGCCGTGGCGGCCCTCTTCGCCACCGTCCGGGACCGGTTCGGCCGCCTCGACCTGCTCTTCAACAACGCGGGCACGTTCGGCCCCGGCGGCGTGGGCATCGAGGACCTGGATTACGACGCGTGGCGACAGGTCGTCGACGTCAACCTCAACGGGGCGTTCCTGTGCGCCCAGGCGGCGTTCCGGCAGATGAAGGAGCAGGACCCGCGAGGCGGCCGGATCATCAACAACGGCTCCATCTCGGCGCACGCGCCGCGCCCGCGCTCGATCGCGTACACGACGACGAAGCACGCCCTGACCGGCCTGACGAAGTCGCTCTCCCTGGACGGCCGCCCCTACCGGATCGCCTGCGGCCAGATCGACATCGGCAACGCGGCGACCGACATGACCGAGGTCATGCAGCGCGGCATCCCGCAGGCGAACGGGGACCTGGCGGCCGAGCCGGTGATGGACGTCGCGGACGTGGGCCGCACGGTGCGGCACATGGCGGAGCTGCCGCTGGAGGCGAACGTCCAGTTCGCGACGGTACTGGCGACGAACATGCCGTACATCGGCCGGGGCTGACGTCCCACGGTCCGGTATGCGGGCTTGATCCACTGGACTAGGGTCACTCGAACGGGCCCGCGCACCGGGTGCGGGCCGGACCAGTGCCGGACGGTGAAGTCATGACCTGCTCACGCTTTCGTACGTCTCGTAAGTCCCGCTCCGGACGGCTCGATCTCGGGCTGCTCGCGCTGCGCGTCGGCACCGGCGGGGTGCTCGCCGCGCACGGCGCGCAGAAACTCCTCGGCTGGTTCGGTGGTGGCGGGGTGTCCGGCACGGCCGCCGGCATGGAGGCCATGGGGTACCACCCGCCGAAGGCGAGCGCCATCGCCGCCGGGCTCGGGGAGGCGGGCGGCGGGGCGCTGCTCGCGCTCGGGCTCGCGACGCCGGTGGGCGGGGCGGCCGCCGCCGGGACCATGGCCGGCGCGGCCGCGGTGCACGCCCCGAACGGCTTCTTCGCACAGAACGGCGGCTACGAGTACGCGGCGTTCCTCGGCTTCGTCTCGGCGGGCCTCGCGGTGACCGGCGCGGGCCGCTACTCCCTCGACCACGCGCTCGGCCACGCCCTTGACCGGCACTGGATGGTGCCGGCGGCGCTCGTCGGGGCGGGCGCGGCGGCGGTGGCCGTGGTGGCGTCCCGCAACAAGCAGGTGGCCGCGCGGCAGGACGAGAAGGAAGAGGAATAACGTCGTCGTCCGTGACGACGAACGACGCCAACAACAACAGCGACAGCGACCTGTGGACGACCATCGACCGCCTGCGCGCCTGGCTCGACACCCACAACGCCCGCCCGCCCCAAGAGGCCCTCCTCCTGCGGATGCTGAAGCTCTCGGAGGAGGTCGGCGAGGTCTCCGAGGCGGTGATCGGCGCGATCGGCCAGAACCCGCGCAAGGGCGTCAGCCACTCTTGGGCCGACGTCGAGTCGGAGCTGTGCGACGTGGTCGTGACGGCACTGGTCGCCCTCGGCACCCTGACACCGGATCCGCGGGGTGCGCTGCACGCGCACGTGGCGAAGGTGGCGGAGCGTTCGCTGGAGCCCCGATCCGCTGCCCGCCCCCGCCCCGCGAATGAGTCCGAGATGCCCGAGCACGAGAAGCCCGTCGTCGTCCCGCACGTACCCGGATGGGCGCGGGGCGGTCGGGAGCTGTGCGCGCAACTGGGTGCGGAACTTGGACCGTTGGCGCTGTGCGTCGATCACATCGGCTCGACGGCCGTAGCCGGCATGGCCGCCAAGGACGTCTACGACGTGCAGGTGAGCGTCGCCGATCTGGACGAGGCCGCGGATGCCTTCGAGGCGCCGCTGGCCGCGCTCGGCTTCGTGCGCTCGCCGTATGTGCGCGACCATGTGCCGGCCGGGCGCGAGGCGGGCGAGGATCCGGGTGACTGGGCGAAGCGCTTCTGGTCGCGCCGGGGCGGTGCCGCGTCGGCCGTCAATCTGCATGTCCGCAGGGCGGGTTCGCCGAACGAACGGCTCGCGCTGCTGTTCCGGGACTGGTTGCGGGCCACACCGGACGCGGTCCCGGCGTACGCGCGCTTCAAGTGCGTACTCGCCGAGAACGTCCCGGACACCGGCACGTACGCCGACGTGAAGGACCCCGTCGTCGACCTGGTCGCGGTCGTCGCGGAGCAGTGGGCGGCGGCCACCGGCTGGCGCCCGCACGCGTGAACCCCGCGCGGGCAGGGCGTACAAGGTGAACGGCTACCATCGCCGCCATGACTGACAGGCACCGAAGCACCGAACTCCCGCGCCTGGGTGTGGCCATCGTCACCATGGGCAATCGGCCCAAGGACGTGGACGCCCTCCTGGAATCGGTGGCGAAGCAGGATGCGGTGCCGGCCCGCGTCGTCCTGATCGGCAACGGGACACCGCTGCCCGCCTACCCCGGCTACCCGTTCGAGGTCACGACCGTCGAGCTGGACGACAACCTCGGCTGCCCCGGCGGCCGCAACGTCGCCCTCGCCCGGCTGCGCGAGTTCGGCGACGTGGACGTGGTCGTGGAGCTGGACGACGACGGGCTGCTCGTCGACGCCGACGTGTTCTCCACCATCCAGCGGCTGTACGCCGAGGATCCCGAGCTCGGCGTCGTCGGCTTCCGCATCGCCGACGAGCTCGGCGAGACCCAGCGCCGCCATGTGCCGCGCCTGCGCGCCAAGGACCCGATGAAGCGGGGCCTCGTCACCGCGTTCCTCGGTGGCGCCCACGGCTTCTCGATGAAGATGCTCGACGAGACCGGCGACTGGCCCGCCGACTTCTTCTTCACCCACGAGGAGACCGATCTCGCGTGGCGCGCGCTGGATGCCGGATGGAAGGTGCTGTACGAGCCGTCGCTGCTGCTCCAGCACCCGAAGACGTCCCCGGCCCGGCACGCCGTCTACCACCGGATGACCGCCCGGAACCGGGTGTGGCTGGCCCGCCGCCGCCTCCCCCTCCCGCTGATCCCGCTGTACCTGGCGGTGTGGACCGGGATCACCCTGCTGCGTACGAGGTCGCTCGGCGGCCTGCGCGCCTGGGCGGGCGGCTTCGCGGAGGGCCTGCGCGCCTCCGCCGGTGAGCGCCGCCCGATGCGCTGGCGGACGGTGTGGCGGATGACGCGGCTCGGCCGCCCGCCGCTGATCTGACCGTACGGGGGTCGGCACCCGCACGCAGATGCTTCGCTGGCCCCATGATTGTCGTCGCCACCAGTGTCATCGCGGTTCTCGGGACCCTCCTGGGCGCCACCCTGAGCCACGTACTGCAGAGCCGCACGGCCGCCCGCGGGCAGGACTTCGCCCGCGCGGAGCGGCTCCGCCAGGAACGCATCGACGCCTACTGCGCGTTCGGCGGCGCGCTCGCCAACTACCGGCGGGGGCAGCTGGACCGCTGGTTCCCCGAGCACGTCGACCGGCCCGGCGAGACGGCCGACGTACACGAACTGCGCCGTGAGGCCTATCGGTTGAGGGCGGCGGCCATGGAGGCGATGTTCCGTGTCGAACTGCTCACCGAGTCCCCGCCGCTGACCGCGCTCGCCCAGGATGCGATGGCCTCCGTCGACCGCATCACCACAGCCGACGACCGTGAGGAACTCCGCGTCATACGCGACGAGTCGCGCGGCCTCATGCACGAGTTCATCGCGGCGTCCCGCCCCCACGTGAACACGGTCGCCTAGGGCCCTTCTGACGGATCAGGCTGGTCCCGGGAGGCCGCATTCTTCGGCTCCGCGAGTGGGGGCTGGTGCGTGCAGCTGCAAGGCGGAGGAGGGCGACAACGCGGAGCGTTGGCAACCGACGACAACGCGGCAGATGTGCGTGCCAGGGCCCGCGACTCCGGCAAGATCCGTCAGAAGGGCCCTAGTAGTGCTTCGTTAGGTTCTGGTTCTGGTGAGTGGTTGGCCGCAGGTGGTGCAGGTGCCGGTCCAGCACCGGA
>NZ_JAOZYC010000171.1:0-53143 GCF_035798155.1 Streptomyces endophyticus
CCCGCGATCACCGCGTCGCTCTTCGCCCGCTTCTCCTCCCGCCAGGAGGACTCGCCGCAGATGAAGATGATCGCGGCACTGCGCAACCAGTTCGGCGGCCACGCCGTCGAGAAGAAGTAATCCACACCTGTAGAAAACCGCTGTTCAGAACTCTGGGGGAGGTCGGCCCACGACCATGCACGTCACGCATCTGTCACTGGCCGACTTCCGCTCGTACGCCCGGGTCGAGGTCCCTCTCGACCCGGGCGTCACCGCGTTCGTGGGCCCGAACGGGCAGGGCAAGACGAACATCGTCGAGGCCGTCGGCTACCTCGCCACGCTCGGCAGCCACCGCGTCTCCTCGGACGCTCCGCTGGTGCGCATGGGCGCCGAGCGCGCTGTGATCCGGGCGCAGGTACGGCAGGGGGAGCGCCAGCAACTCGTCGAGCTGGAGCTGAACCCGGGCAAGGCGAACCGCGCCAGGATCAACAGGTCATCGCAGGTTAAGCCGCGTGACGTGCTGGGGATCGTACGGACGGTGCTGTTCGCGCCCGAGGACCTGGCCCTGGTGAAGGGCGACCCCGGCGAGCGCCGGCGCTTCCTCGACGAGCTGGTCACAGCGCGCTCGCCCCGGATGGCGGGCGTGCGCTCCGATTACGACCGTGTCCTGAAGCAGCGCAACACGCTCCTGAAGACCGCGGCGCTCGCGCGGCGGCACGGCGGGCGCTCCATGGACCTGTCCACGCTCGACGTGTGGGACCAGCACCTCGCGCGCGCGGGCGCGGAACTCCTCGCGCAGCGGCTCGACCTGATCGCGACACTGCAGCCACTGGCCGACAAGGCGTACGAACAGCTGGCGCCCGGCGGCGGGCCGATCGCCCTGGAGTACAAGCCCTCGTCCGCCGAAATCGTCGGGCACGCGCGTGAGGAGCTCTACGAGCAACTTCTTGTCGCCCTCGAAGGGGCGCGCAAGCAGGAGATCGAGCGGGGCGTCACGCTGGTCGGCCCGCACCGCGACGAACTGGTCCTCAAGCTCGGCCAGCTGCCCGCCAAGGGCTACGCGAGCCACGGCGAGTCCTGGTCGTACGCACTGGCGCTGCGCCTGGCCTCGTACGACCTGCTGCGGGCCGAGGGGAACGAGCCGGTGCTCGTCCTTGACGACGTCTTCGCCGAGCTGGACGCGCGCCGCAGGGAGCGCCTGGCGGAGCTCGTGGCGCCCGGTGAGCAGGTTCTCGTCACGGCCGCCGTCGACGACGACGTACCGGGCGTGCTGGCAGGCACCCGCTACGCGGTGTCGGACGGAACGGTGGAGCGACTGTGAGTGTCGGCGATTCCCCCGAAGGTGCGAAGGATCCACGGGAACCAAAAGGCGATCCCGAGCCTTCTGGTGTCGACCTGGCCCGTGTCGCCCTACGCGCGGCGAAAGAGGCGGCACGCGCGCGTGGTGACTCCGCGCAGCAGAAGAAGCAGGCGCGGCGCGGCGGCGGTCTGAGGTCCGGGGCGCGCTCCGACGGGCGGGATCCGATGGGTCTCGGGTCCGCCATCAACCGGCTGATCACCGAGCGCGGCTGGGAGACGCCGGCCGCGGTCGGCGGCGTCATGGGGCGCTGGCCGCAGATCGTCGGCGAGGATCTCGCCAAGCACTGCGTTCCGCAGAAGTACGACGAGGACGAGCGGGTCCTGGTGGTGCAGTGCGATTCGACGGCCTGGGCGACGCAGGTGCGGATGCTGGCTCCGCAGCTGGTCAGACGGTTGAACGAGGATCTCGGGCACGGCGCCGTGCGGCGCATCGACATCAAGAATCCCGGCGGCGGCCCGCGCCGCTACGGCCCCTTGCGAGCCCCCGGAAGCAAGGGTCCCGGCGACACCTACGGGTGAGCGATCGGCCGCCGTAGCTGGTGGTTCACACCTCGAAGCGCTGAGTGCCGCTGTGAGCCTCTTGGAGCCCCGCACCGCATAGGGGGAGTCGGCCGAGACCGGTTGAGGGCGGCACGTGAGGACTCAGGCACCGCCAAACCCCCATCTATGTCCGAGCTACCGGTACACTGAGAGGCATTCCCGCCCCACTTGTGGGACGCACCGAGCAACGCTGATCAGGGCTTACCGAACAAACACGCCGCAGCCGCTCCGGCCACCAACCGGGAGCTTGGCTTGTGCTGTGCCAGAAAGGGCGCTTCGTGGCCGATTCCGGCAACCCCAACGAGAACATCCCGTCCACCGACGCCGAAGAGCACGTCGGGGCCACAGAGGCCTCGTACGACGCCAGTGCGATCACCGTCCTCGAAGGGCTGGACGCGGTCCGCAAGCGACCCGGCATGTACATCGGCTCGACCGGTGAGCGTGGCCTTCACCACATGGTGCAGGAGGTCGTGGACAACTCCGTCGACGAGGCCCTGGCGGGCCACGCGGACACGATCGACGTCACGATCCTGCCCGACGGCGGCGTCCGCGTCGTCGACAACGGCCGTGGCATCCCCGTGGGCATCATCCCCTCAGAGGGGAAGCCCGCAGTCGAGGTCGTCCTCACCGTCCTGCACGCGGGCGGCAAGTTCGGAGGCGGCGGATACGCCGTCTCCGGTGGTCTGCACGGTGTGGGCGTCTCCGTCGTGAACGCGCTGTCCACGAAGGTCTCCGTCGACATCAGGACCGAGGGCTACCGCTGGACGCAGGAGTACAAGGCCGGCGTTCCGACGGCGCCGCTGGCGAAGCACGAGGCCACCGAGGAGACCGGCACCTCGGTCACCTTCTGGGCCGACGGCGACATCTTCGAGACCACCGAGTACTCCTTCGAGACGCTGTCGCGGCGCTTCCAGGAGATGGCCTTCCTCAACAAGGGCCTGAGGATCAACCTCACGGACGAGCGCGACACGGCGAAGGCCACGGCCGGAGCGGACACGAACGAGGCGGGCGACGACACCGCCTTCGAGCCGCGGTCGGTGTCGTACCACTACGAAGGCGGCATCGTCGACTTCGTGAAGTACCTGAACTCCCGCAAGGGAGAGGTCGTTCACCCCTCCGTGATCGACATCGAGGCCGAGGACAAGGACAAGCTCCTTTCCATCGAGGTCGCGATGCAGTGGAACACCAGCTACAGCGAGGGCGTCTACTCCTTCGCCAACGTGATCCACACGCACGAGGGCGGCACGCACGAAGAGGGCTTCCGGTCCGCGCTGACCGGCCTCATCAACCGGTACGCGCGCGACAAGAAGCTGCTGCGCGAGAGGGACGACAACCTCACGGGTGACGACATCCGCGAGGGTCTGACGGCGATCATCTCGATCAAGCTGAGCGAGCCCCAGTTCGAGGGCCAGACCAAGACCAAGCTGGGCAACACGGAGGCGAAGACCTTCGTCCAGAAGGTCGTCTACGAGCACCTCCAGGACTGGCTCGACCGGAACCCTGTCGAGGCCACGGACATCATCCGTAAGTCCATCCAGGCGGCCACCGCGCGCGTGGCGGCCCGTAAGGCCCGTGACCTGACCCGTCGCAAGGGCCTCCTGGAGACCGCGTCCCTGCCGGGCAAGCTCTCCGACTGCCAGTCGAACGACCCCGTCAAGTGCGAGATCTTCATCGTCGAGGGTGACTCCGCCGGCGGCTCGGCCAAGTCCGGCCGTAACCCGCAGTACCAGGCGATCCTCCCGATCCGAGGAAAGATCCTCAACGTCGAGAAGTCGCGGATCGACAAGATCCTTCAGAACCAGGAGATCCAGGCGCTGATCTCGGCCTTCGGCACCGGAGTCCACGAGGACTTCGACATCGAGAAGCTCCGCTATCACAAGATCATCCTGATGGCGGACGCCGACGTCGACGGCCAGCACATCAACACCCTGCTGCTGACCTTCCTGTTCCGCTTCATGCGGCCGCTCGTCGAAGCCGGCCACGTGTTCCTGTCGCGCCCGCCGCTCTACAAGATCAAGTGGGGCCGTGAGGACTTCGAGTACGCGTACTCGGACCGTGAGCGCGACGCCCTGATCGAGATGGGCAGGCAGGCGGGCAAGCGGATCCGGGACGACTCGGTCCAGCGCTTCAAGGGTCTCGGTGAGATGAACGCCGAGGAGCTGCGCATCACGACCATGGACCAGGAGCACCGCGTGCTCGGCCAGGTCACCCTGGATGACGCCGCCCAGGCCGACGACCTGTTCTCGGTCCTCATGGGCGAGGACGTCGAGGCCCGTCGCTCGTTCATCCAGCGCAACGCCAAGGACGTCCGCTTCCTCGACATCTGAGTCGGTCTCAGCTGACCGCGCAGAAAGGATCTTGACCAGCAATGGCCGACGAGAACACCCCCACCCCGCCGCCTTCGGAGAACGAGGACGGCAGCGCCATCGCGATGCGCATCGAGCCCGTCGGGCTCGAGACCGAGATGCAGCGCTCCTACCTGGACTACGCGATGTCCGTCATCGTGTCCCGCGCGCTGCCCGACGTACGCGACGGCCTCAAGCCCGTCCACCGCCGCGTCCTGTACGCCATGTACGACGGCGGATACCGGCCCGAGAAGGGCTTCTACAAGTGCGCCCGCGTCGTCGGCGACGTCATGGGTAACTACCACCCGCACGGCGACTCCTCGATCTACGACGCCCTGGTCCGCCTGGCCCAGCCGTGGTCGATGCGCATGCCGCTGGTGGACTCCAACGGAAACTTCGGCTCTCCGGGCAACGACCCCGCGGCCGCCATGCGCTACACCGAGTGCAAGATGGCGCCGCTGTCCATGGAGATGGTCCGTGACATCGACGAGGACACCGTCGACTTCACGGACAACTACGACGGCCGCTCCCAGGAGCCCACCGTCCTGCCGGCCCGCTTCCCGAACCTGCTGATCAACGGCTCGGCCGGTATCGCGGTCGGCATGGCGACCAACATCCCGCCGCACAACCTGCGCGAGGTCGCCGCCGGCGCCCAGTGGTGCCTGGAGAACCCGGAGGCCTCGCACGAGGAGCTCCTTGACGCGCTCATTGAGCGCATCAAGGGCCCCGATTTCCCGACCGGCGCCCTCGTAGTGGGCCGTAAGGGCATCGAGGAGGCCTACCGCACCGGTCGCGGCTCCATCACGATGCGCGCGGTCATCGCGGTCGAGGAGATCCAGAACCGCCAGTGCCTGGTCGTCACGGAGCTGCCCTACCAGGTCAATCCGGACAACCTCGCGCAGAAGATCGCCGACCTCGTGAAGGACGGCAAGGTCGGCGGCATCGCGGACGTCCGCGACGAGACGTCGTCCCGTACGGGCCAGCGCCTGGTCATCGTCCTGAAGCGCGACGCCGTCGCCAAGGTCGTCCTGAACAACCTGTACAAGCACACCGACCTGCAGACGAACTTCGGCGCCAACATGCTGGCGCTCGTCGACGGCGTGCCGCGCACGCTCTCGCTCGACGCGTTCATCCGCCACTGGGTGGCGCACCAGGTCGAGGTCATCGTCCGCAGGACGAAGTTCCGCCTGCGCAAGGCCGAGGAGCGCGCGCACATTCTGCGTGGCCTCCTGAAGGCCCTGGACGCCATCGACGAGGTCATCGCGCTCATCCGGCGCAGTGACACCGTCGACGTCGCTCGCGGGGGCCTCATGGAGCTCCTGGAGATCGACGAGATCCAGGCGAACGCCATCCTCGAGATGCAGCTGCGCCGACTGGCCGCCCTGGAGCGCCAGAAGATCGTCCAGGAGCACGACGAGCTCCAGCTGAAGATCAACGAGTACAACGCGATCCTGGCCTCGCCCGAGCGGCAGCGGCAGATCATCAGCGAGGAGCTGCAGGCGATCGTCGACAAGTTCGGCGACGATCGGCGCTCCAAGCTGGTGCCCTTCGAAGGCGACATGTCCGTCGAGGACCTCATCGCCGAAGAGGACATCGTCGTCACCATTTCGCGTGGCGGTTACGTCAAGCGCACCAAGACCGACGACTACCGCTCCCAGAAGCGCGGCGGCAAGGGCGTACGCGGCACGAAGCTCAAGGAAGACGACATCGTCGACCACTTCTTCGTGTCGACGACGCACCACTGGCTGCTCTTCTTCACCAACAAGGGACGCGTCTACCGCGCGAAGGCGTACGAACTCCCGGACGCCGGGCGGGACGCGCGTGGCCAGCATGTCGCGAACCTGCTCGCCTTCCAGCCGGACGAGTCGATCGCCGAGATCCTCGCGATCCGCGACTACGAAGCCGTGCCCTACCTGGTCCTCGCCACGAAGGCGGGCCTTGTAAAGAAGACGCCGCTCAAGGACTACGACTCGCCGCGCTCCGGCGGTGTCATCGCCATCAACCTTCGGGAAGCGCCGGATGGTTCGGACGACGAGCTGATCGGCGCCGAGCTGGTCTCGTCCGAGGACGATCTGCTGCTCGTCAGTAAGAAGGCGCAGTCCATCCGGTTCACCGCCACGGACGAGGCGCTGCGTCCCATGGGGCGTGCCACCTCGGGCGTCAAGGGCATGAGCTTCCGCGAGGAAGACGAACTGCTCTCGATGAATGTCGTCCGTGCCGGTACGTTCGTGTTCACCGCCACCGACGGTGGGTACGCAAAGCGGACCAACGTGGACGAGTACCGCGTCCAGGGTCGCGGCGGCCTCGGTATCAAGGCCGCCAGGATCGTGGAGGACCGCGGAGAGCTCGTCAGCGCCCTGGTGGTCGAGGAGACCGACGAGATCCTCGCCATCACGCTGTCCGGCGGTGTGATTCGCACGCGAGTCAACGAGGTCAGGGAGACGGGCCGTGACACCATGGGCGTCCAACTGATCAACCTGGGCAAGCGCGATGCCGTCGTCGGCATCGCTCGTAACGCCGAGGCCGGCCGTGAGGCGGAGGAAGTCGATGGTGACGTCGCGCAGGACGCGGACGGTGCCGAGTTCGACGATTCCACCGTGGGCGAGACGGCCGTCGGAACGGACGAGGGCGGAGCGTCCTCGGCCGAGTAGCGCGAGGAGTGAGTCATCGTGAGCGGAGCCACGGGCGCAGGCTCTACCGGGACATCCACCGGTACGGAAACCGAGAGCGGCCGTGGCTCCGCTCATGACGTCGATGACGTCAAAGGCGCTACCGACTCGACCGACTCGAACGAGTCTCATGGATCCCAGGGGGGAACTGTGACGGACACCCGAGGTCCGCAGACCCAGCAGTACGCGGCCGGTGGCGGCGGTGCCCTGCCGGGCGAGAGGCCGCAGCAGCCGGCCCAGCCGTATCACCCGCCGCAGGCGTACCAGAACGCTCCGGACGCGACCCGCAGGCCGCGCACCGGGGCGCGCACCACCCCGCGTACGCGCAAGGCCCGTCTGCGGGTCGCCAAGGCGGACCCGTGGTCCGTGATGAAGGTCAGCTTCCTGCTCTCCATCGCGCTCGGCATCTGCACGATCATCGCGGCCGCCGTGCTGTGGATGGTCATGGACGCCATGGGGGTCTTCTCCACGGTCGGCGGGACGATCTCCGAGGCCACGGGCTCGAACGAGTCCAATGGCTTCGACCTGCAGTCGTTCCTGTCGCTGCCGCGCGTCCTGATGTTCACGACGGTCATCGCCGTCATCGACGTCGTGCTGGCCACGGCCCTGGCGACGCTCGGCGCGTTCATCTACAACCTCTCCGCGGGCTTCGTCGGCGGCATCGAGCTCACGCTCGCTGAGGACGAGTGAGCGTTCCCCCGGCTTGCTGAGGGTTGAAAGACCCGCTGGTGGGCGGGCCAGGACTATCGATTTTGGGACTGGCCCCCCAGTGCGCTAATCTTCAGGAGTCAGCGCGCGGGACACACACCGCAGAGCGCGGCGGGGCTATAGCTCAGTTGGTTAGAGCGCATCCCTGATAAGGATGAGGCCACAGGTTCAAATCCTGTTAGCCCCACATCACGAGGACCCTCAAGCGGAATCGCTTGGGGGTCTTCTGCTGTGCGCAGTGCGGGGCGGTGGGCGGACATGCCGATGGGCCCGCGCAGCCGTAGGGGATGGCTGGGGCCTCGTTCGACAGTCCTGCTCTTCTGTTGGGCGCTGCTGTTGTGCGTCTCTGCTGTGCGTCTTTGTTGTGTGGCGCTGTTGCGTGGCGCTGCTGTGTGTCGCTGTTGTGCGGCAGTGCCTGTCCGGGCGTTGGCCGCCCGGCTGTTCCGTCTCTACTGCTGTTCCTGCTGTTCCTGCTGTTCCGTCTGTTTCGTCTGTTTCGTGCTGTCCTGCTGCTTCTGCTGCGTGGTGCGGTCTACTGCTGCGAGGTGAGGGTCTCGGACGCCAGGTGGCTGTCGGCGTTGCGCTGCTCGGTGTCGGCCGGCGGGCGGTGGCGGGCGCTCGGGGAGGAACCGTGGGCCTCGGCCCGGATGCGCTGCTTCATCGTCGGTGGCAGGGACCGCTTGAGCGACCAGTACGGGCGGACCGCCGCAGGGGCGGGGGTGCTGACCGCCGCGGTCTGGGTCTTCTCCGTCTGCTGAACCGGAGTGGCCGCGGTGGCCGGGGAGATGAGTCCGAGCGCCGAGAAGAGCGCGATGAATGTGGAGATGATGACGGTCCACAGCGTCATGACCTTCTGCTTGGTCATGGCCCCTCGCTTTCAGGTTGGGCGATTTGCTTACTTTCCTCATGATGTGGATGGGGGCCCGGGAGTGCGGGACCGACGCTCGCGGGGCGTCGATATTCAGATGAACACCACTCGGATGGGCGCAAACGGCCGTTTCTACTGCGGTCTTCAGGGGCCGAGTTGAGGTGGATCCAGGTCACCGATCGGTATCGGTCGGTGTGTATAGTCGGGCGCCAGAAGTCCCCTACGCCAAGGAAAGACGAGGTCGCGCGGTGAAGAAGCTTCTCCTGGTCGCACTGGCCGCCATCGGCGGGCTCCTCGTGTACCGCCAGATCCAGGCGGATCGCGCCGAGCAGGATCTGTGGACGGAGGCGACTGACTCCGTGCCCACGGGTTCGTGAGTATCGACAACAGTCTCTTCATAGGGCCCCGGTCGCAGCAGCGGCCGGGGCTTTGTGCTGTCCGTGGCGCCTTTACGTATGCGATGGCATGGCGGGAATCCGTCGCACGCGGGACACCGTGCGCAGGGGAACGGCAGGATGACCGTCCATGGGGAGACTCCTGAGGCGGCTGGGGAAGGGGCGGCGCGGCCGGGTCCCGGCGAGGGGCGCTGCCGGGGCGGGGCTGTGCGCGGCCCTGGTACTGGCGCTGCCGGGGGCGGCGACGGCGGCGGGGAACGGCAATCCGTATGACTTCGCCGAAGGCGCCCGGACGGTCGACGGGGCGCGCAGTGGCGCGACGGCGGCGCAGCTCAAGACAGGTGAGACCTACCGGAGTTCACTCGCGGCGGGGGACGGCGTCACCTCCTACTACCGTGTCGAGCTGGACGGGGCCGCCACCGCGTACGCCTCGGTCGTGGCCGTCCCGCCGCTCGGCTCGGGCGTGAAGGCGGCGGCCGCGGACGGCATCGCGGTGTCGCTGCGGGACGGCCAGGGAAATCAGTGCGACGCGGAGCGTGCGACGTTCCGCTCCGGCTCCTATCCGCGGCCGATCGCTGTGGCGGTCGAGCGTCCCGTACGTCCGGGAGGGCTGCGGTGCCAGGCGGCGGGGACGTACTACGTGGTCGTGGAGCGGGCGGCGGCCGCCGGATCCAGCGAGCGGGACTGGGGGCTCGAACTGCGGGTGGCCACCGAGCCGGGCCTCGTGTCCGCCGTCCCCGGCGCGGGGGCGCGGTCCTGGCCTTCGGAGCCGGCGGCGCTGCCGTCGGGTGTGGGTGCGCGGCGCAGCGGGGGCACCGGGTTCAACGATGCGAGGGCGCTGACGTCCGGCGCCTGGAAGGACCGGATCGGGCCGGGGCAGAGCCACTTCTATCGGGTGCCGGTGGACTGGGGACAACAACTCTCGCTCGGCGCCGACTTGGACGGTTCGGCGGATGGCGGTGCCCGGCGGGGAGTGGTGCCGGGGGCGCTCGACATGGAGCTGTACAACCCCGCGCGGGCGCCGGTCGCGACGAAGGGCGCCACGTACTCGGGTGGCACGACGTCGGCCGCGTTCGACCCGCTGCCGCCCGTGGCGTACGGGAACCGTCTGCTGTCGCGCGAGGACGAGGCGGCGATGGGGCTCGCCGGCTGGTACTGGCTCAAGGTCACGCTCAACCCGGCGATGGTGGGGAAGGCCGGGGGCCTCGGGATGACGTTGCGGGTGGCCGTCGACGGGGCGGCGAAGCAGGCGCCCGACTATGTGCGGGATCCGGGGGAGTTCCAGGTGAAGGACGCGGATCTGGCGGCCGCCGAGCGAGGGGAAGGCGGGGCGGAGTGGGACTTCGGGGCGGGCTCGGGTTCTGGCTCCAGGTCCGAATCGGGCACGGGCTCTGGCACCGGTTCGGGGTCTGGTCCGGATGCTGACGCCGGCTCTGGTTCTGGTTCTGGTTCTGGTTCTGTGAGTGGGCGTGGTGGGGCTTCCGGTGGCGCGGTGGCTTCGTCCGCTACGTCGCCGGGGAGTGACCTGATGACGTTGGTGGGGGTGGCCGGGGTCGGGACCGGGAGTGCGCTGGTGCTGTGGCTGGGGGCGTGGCGGGTCGTCGCCGTGCGGAAGGTGCGGCGGGCGCAGGGCTGAGCGGGGCGGGCTCCGGTCGCGCCCCCGACCTGACCGGTCAGGGCCGGTCAGGTCAGGTCAGGGGCGGGTCAGTGCCCAGATGCCCACCGCGAAGCAGGCCAGGGCCAGGAGCAATACCGGGACCGTCACCCTCACGGGTGGTCCTGGCCGGGGCCGGGGAACTTCTCCGTCGTCGGATGCGTACAGAGAGTGACGGGCCTGGGAAGGGTTGAGCGGGGAGGGGGCGGAGGGGTGAGGGGCGAGAAGCGATGGTTCGGCGGCCGGTTCCGGAGTGGGATCGGGTACGGGGTCGGGTTCCGGGGCGGGCGTCGGTTCCGGGTTGTGCGGTGGCGGGGTGTGCGTGGCTGGTGGCGGGGTGCGGCTGATCGGCGGCGGGGTGAGGCCAGTTGGTGGCGCAGAGGGCATCTCGGGCAAGGGAACGGGAGGCATCCGGGGGGCCGGGGGTACTGGTGGCGCCGCGGGCGTGGGGGGCGTGGGGGACGCCAAGGCCTCGGGCGGTGCCGAAGGCCGCGGCGGGAGCGGGGTGTTGGTAGGTGGTGGCGGAACATGCGGCAGCGATGTGCCCGTGTCGGCCCCCGGGCTCGCGGATCCCGCGCTCTGCCCAACTGGACCCGTGCCCTGCCCGGCCGGACCCGTGCCCTGCCCACCCGGACTCGTGCCCTGGCCAGCCGGACCCGCGTCCTGCCCAACCGCAGCCGGGCCCGCCCCGTGAGTCGGGGAGTCGGCGCCGCGTCCTGCCGTCGATTGCTCGTGTATCGGCGTCCCCGCCCCGTGCGGGGAAGGGGTGGCTCCGTGACCCGCCGCTTCGGCCCCGCTCGCCGGGGTACCTGCCTCGCGCATCGGCGTCCCCGCCCCACTCACCGGCCGGGCCCGGCGGCCCCGTACCGCTGGGCCGCCGGGGCCGAAGCCCGGGGGGAGAGGGCCGAGTTGGTCGAAGACTTCGATCAACTCGTCGTCGGGGCCCGGCTCCGGGAGGAGTTCGACGGCGGCGAGGAGCGCTTTGCGGGCGCCGGTCGCGGTGCGGAACCGCGTATCGGGATCGGGCTGCAGCAGCCCGGCGAGGACGCCCCACAGCGGGCCGGGCACGCCCTGCGGAGCCCGCGGGGTGCCGTGTTCCTCGAAGTGTTCGATCAGCGCCTTGGAGTCCGGCCTGGCGCCCTCGAGGAGATAGAGCGCGACGAGCCCCGCGGCGAAGAGATCCGCGGGGAAGTCCGGCTCCGCGCCCATCTCCTGCTCGGGAGCGAAGTACCCCGGCGTGCCCACCACATAGTCCGCCTCCGTCAGGCGGGGCTCGCCCTTGCGCATCGCGATGCCGAAGTCGGACACGCGCAGATGCGGCAGCCCGGTACCGGTGGCCTCCAGCAGCAGGTTGGCGGGCTTGATGTCGCGGTGCACCACGCCTTCGGCGTGCACGGCGGCGAGCCCGGAGAGGAGTTGGTCGAGCAGGAGGCAGGCGAACTGGGGCGGCAGCGGCCCGTAGTCCGCGACGAGATGGACGAGCGAACCGCCGGAGACCAGGTCCATGGTGAACAGGACCTTGTCGTCGTCCGCGGCCCAGCTGGCCGGGGCCAGGACGTGCGGATGGTCGATGCGAAGCGCCTGCTCCCGCACGAAGCGCAGCAGGGTGTGGGCGTCGGACTGCTGCAGAACCTTCGCCGCCACATAGCGGCGGCGCCGGTGGTCCCAGGCGCGCCAGACCGCGCCCACTCCCCCGCGGCCGATCGGATCGGCCAGTTCGTACCGGCCGGCGAAGACCTCACCCATGGTCGAGCGTCGCTCCCCTCCCGGAGCCGGACACGGAGCCGCGCCGGGCCGGGGTCAGCTCTGGTGCGACTGGTAGTGGGCGACCGCGTCGGAGGTGCGCCCCGCGCCGTACACCCGGAGGAACTCTGCCAGTTCGGGGTGGCTGGGGGCGAGGGTGTCCGCGGCCTCGATGATGTCGCTGGCGGCGGAGACGGAGCGCAGCAGCGACTGGATCTCACGCACCACGCGCTTCACCGTCGGCGCGCCCGAACTGTTCGACGCCTGCCCGGTGTTGGTGAGCACCGAACCACCCTGCGACTTCTTGATCTCGTCCATCCGCTCGGTGGCCTCGGCCGCGCTGACGCTGCCGTCGGCCACCTGTCCCGCGAGGGACTGCAGCAGCTGCACGCGCTGCACCACGGCAGGGTTGCCGATCTTCGCGCGCTGACCACTCATCAGCTGCGACAGCATGGGGGCGGAAAGCCCGAGCACTCCCGCGAGGCGGGCCTGGTTGAGCCCCAGATCCTCGATCAGCCGACGGAAGAGCGCCCCCAGCGGCTCCCCGTACCAGTTCCGCTGGAGCTCCCTGGCTCTTGCGGTGGCTTCTTGCTGTGCGGCGTCCATTGCGTCTCCCCATCGCTTCCCCAAGTACGGTCCTTCGCTGCCGCGAAGCACGTGGGGCATCTTACGGAGAGTGGTCGCCCGCCGGGACCCCCAATCTTTTTGCAGGATTCAGGGGGTGACCCGGTACTCTGGTCTGCGGTGCCGAACCGGAGCATGAAGCTTCCGGTGGGACGCATCGTTTTCGGGGCCTTAGCTCAGTTGGTAGAGCGCTGTCTTTGCATGGCAGATGTCAGGGGTTCGACTCCCCTAGGCTCCACAGAAAAAAGCCCCTCCGACCAGGTTCTCCCTGGTCGGAGGGGCTTTCGTCGTATCGGGCGTCAGCGCTCGTCCTCCGCGGAGGTGTCCGCCGCGGCCTGCTTCGCCTGCACCTCCGGGTCGAGGATGTCCCGACCGCTGCTGTCGACGGAGGTCAGCGGAGTGCTGTCGGGGACCTCGGTGGCGGCCGGCGGTTCCACCAGCCAGTCCGGGTTGGCCTGCTTGTCCCACCACTTCCACGCGGCGAACGCGCCGCCCGCGATGATGCCGAGCACGACGAGACGCTTGGCGAGACGGCCGGAGCGGGCCCGCCGCTCGTGCTTGCGCACCAGCCTGCGGATCTCCTTCGGCGAGACGTCGCCGCGCAGTCCGGAGTAGGCGGCGCTGCCGCGGGCCGCGGCCTCCTTGCGTACCGGCTCGGACGCGGCCACCGCCTGCTCGATGCGCGGCTTCGAGTACGCCGCCGCCTGCCGGGCGGCCTCACGGGTGCGGGCCGCCGCGTCGTGCGCGGCCTGGTCCAGCTTCGGCGGGACATGCGTCCGTGCCTGCTCGAGGCGCGGAGCGAGGTGCGTGTCGTACTGGGTACGCGCCTGGTGCGCGGCCTGCGAAACCTTGGGCCCGAGCGAGACGCGCGCCTCTTGCGCGTACGTCGTGGCCCGGTCCCTGGCCGACTCGGCGTAGGGCGCCACCACTTCCGCGGCATGCAGCACGCTGTCCTTCGCCGAGCCGGTCGCGGCGCGCACGCTGTCGATGCGGGTCACGGGATCCTCCTCCTCGGTGGCGTACAGGTTTTTCACCTTTCCACCCTTTTACGGATCATGCCTGCCAGGAGCGTCAATGCGGTGGTAAGGCTTGGTACGGCTTGATAAAGGGACTTGGCGACGACAATGCCACGGATCGCGGCAGGGCGCGCCTCTTCGACTACGAGTAGACCGGTTTTCGGCGGCTGAAACCCCCGCACAACCCTGACAAGTCCGTCCGGGGCCACCGGGGGTACGCCGTGCGAGGATCGGGGGGCACAAATGTCAACGGAAGGCAGATCGTGGCCGAGCAGCTGTACGCCACTCTCAGGACCAACCAGGGAGACATCGAGGTCCGGCTGCTGCCGAACCACACCCCCAAGACGGTCAAGAACTTCGTGGAGCTCGCCAAGGGCGAGCGTGAATGGACCAACCCGGAGACCGGGGAGAAGTCCATGGCGCCTCTCTACGACGGCACGATCTTCCACCGCGTCATCGGCGGCTTCATGATCCAGGGCGGCGACCCGCTGGGCAACGGCACGGGCGGCCCGGGCTACCAGTTCGAGGACGAGTTCCACCCCGACCTGGCCTTCGTCAAGCCGTACCTGCTGGCGATGGCCAACGCGGGACCCGGTACGAACGGTTCGCAGTTCTTCATCACCGTCTCGCCCACCGCCTGGCTGACCCGCAAGCACACGATCTTCGGTGAGATCGTCGACGAGGCCAGCCAGAAGATCGTCGACGCGATCGCCGTGACGCAGACCAACCCGCGCACCGACCGGCCGGTCAACGACGTGGTCATCGAGACCGTCTCCGTAGAGACCCGGTAGTCCCCCAGGGAACCAATGCGCCCCGCCGTCCGTCGCCTGTTCGTAGGCACGGGGGCGGGGCGGTGCGTTGCGCAGCCGCGCGGAGACGACGTCACCACACCCGACCACTGACCACTGACCACTGACCAACCGACCACTCGACCCGAGACCCGAGACCCGAGACCCAAGGGGACGACCGCCATGGACCAGGCGCCCGGCAGCCCGCAGGAACCGAAGGATGCCCAGGGCCTGCCCGGCTGCTACCGGCACCCGGACCGCCCGACCGGCATCAGCTGCACCCGCTGCGAGCGGCCCATCTGCCCCGAGTGCATGGTCAGCGCGTCCGTCGGATTCCACTGCCCTGAGTGTGTGCGCAGCGGCTCGGGGACCGGGCACGCACCGAGCGCGAACCAGCCGAGGACCATGGCGGGCGGCACGGTCACCTCCGATCCGCGCCTGGTCACCAAGGTGCTGCTCGGGCTCTGCGTGGCCATGTTCGTGGTGCAGATGACGGTCGGCGATCGGTTCACCGAGCGGTTCGAGATGCTCGGCCTCGCCTGGGTGCCCGACCTCGGCGGCCTCGAAGGCGTGGCGGAGGGGCAGTGGTACCGGCTGCTCACCGCGATGTTCCTGCACGGCTCCTATGTCCACATCGCCTTCAACATGCTCAGCCTGTGGTGGATCGGCGGCCCGCTGGAAGCGGCCCTTGGCCGCGCCCGCTACATCGCGCTGTATCTGGTCTCGGGCCTGGCGGGCAGCGCCCTGACCTATCTGCTCGCCGCGCAGAACCAGCCCTCGCTCGGCGCCTCCGGGGCGATCTTCGGTCTGTTCGGTGCGACGGCGATCCTGATGCGGCGGCTCAACTACGATCTGCGGCCGGTCATCGCGCTGCTCGTGATCAACCTGATCTTCACGTTCAACCCGGCCTTCAACATCGCCTGGCAGGCGCACATCGGCGGCCTCGCCGGCGGCCTGATCGTCGGCTACGCCATGGTGCACGCCCCGCGAGAGCGTCGCGCGCTGGTGCAGTACGGGGCCTGTGCGCTGGTTCTGGTCGCCGTGCTGGTCACCGTCGTGGTCAGGACCGCGCAGCTCACCTGAGCCCGGTTATCCACGGATGATGACCGAGGTTGTCCACAGCGAGTGGCGGATCTTGTGCATCCCGTGGGGAACAGCTGTGCCCCTTGTCATCAACCCGGGTTTGACCAGGAGGGACAAGGGGCGAACAGGTGGTCGAGCGACGTCGATCCAGTCACACCGGCGTCAACACTCGGAGGGTTATCCACAGATCATGCGACCTTTTCCACGGCTGTGGAAAATCATCGAAAGTCTGTGGATAACTCAGTGGATAGCTCAGGGCAGAGCTACTTCCACGGCTACTTCCACTGGGTGGAGACGCCGAAGCCTCCGGCGATGAAGCCGAAGCCCACGACGATGTTCCAGTTACCGAGCGCCTTGATCGGCAGCGTGCCGTCGGCAACGTAGAAGACGACGATCCAGACGAGTCCGATGAGGAACAGCGCCAGCATTACTGGTGCCACCCAGCCGCGGTTGGTCAGCTTGATATTGGCTGCCTGCTTCGACGCCGACGGCGGCGTGTAGTCGGCCTTCTTGCGGATACGTGACTTCGGCACGAGGGTCTCTCCTGTCGATGCGCTGCGTGGCCGCGCAGAGTACGTGGGCTGGCTTCGGAGCAGCGTACAAGGGGAAGTTGTGGGGATTCCCCGTGCTCCTCCGGGCGTCCGTTAGCGTAGTGCTTCCGTGGCGTCGAAGGAGATAAGGGTACGTTGAGCAATTCCGCCGACTCTGCCAAGAGTTCCGCACGTGGGCGCCTGCGGCCCGTGCGGTTGCTCACTGTCGGCGTTTTCGCGCTCGCCGGCCTCATCTTTTTCACCAGTTTCAATACGGCCAAGGGCACCAATATCCGGACGGACGGGTCCCTGCTGAAGCTCTCCGACCTCATCCAGGAGCGCAGCCGCAAGAACAAGGACCTGGAAGCGGTCAACAGCGGGGTCCGCGGCGACGTCGAGCGCCTCGCCGAGCGCGACAACGGCTCGACCAAGGCCGACGACGAGGAGCTGTCCGGCCTGGAGAAGGCGTCCGGGACGAAGAAGCTGAAGGGCGAGGCGATCTCCGTCACACTCGACGACGCCCCGCCGAACGCCGCCCCCAAGCTCCCCGGCTACCCCGACCCCCAGCCCAACGACCTGGTGATCCACCAGCAGGACCTGCAGGCCGTGGTGAACGCCCTGTGGCACGGCGGCGCCAAGGGCATCAAGGTCATGGACCAGCGCCTCATCTCCACGTCCGCCGTCCGCTGTGTCGGCAACACCCTGATCCTCCAGGGCCGGGTCTACTCGCCCCCATACAAGATCACCGCGGTCGGGGATCCGGAGAAGCTGAAGCAGGCGGTCGCGGCCTCGCCGGAGATCCAGAACTACATGCTGTACGTCAACGCGTACGGGCTGGGCTGGAAAGTCGAGGACGACGGGGCGATGACTCTTCCCGGTTACTCGGGCACAGTGGATCTCCACTACGCGAAGCCCGTGAACTAGCCATGGAGTAGCCGCCGTACTGGGGGGCCTGTGTCGGTACGTGTCGCCATCAGGACATTCAGCGAACTCTGCATCACCGTCGGCGCCTTGATCGTGCTGTTCGTCGCGTACGTGCTGTTCTGGACCGGTGTGAAGGCGGACAGCGCGATGGGCAGCCAGATCGACGACCTCCAGGACCAGTGGGCGAAGCGGCCGGTGGCCAGTGCGGCGCCCGATGGCGGGACCAGTACGGCGCCGCCGGAGCAGGGCCCGTACAAGGACGGCAAGCCCTTCGGTGTGATGTACATCCCCCGGCTCGGTTTCACGTGGAACAAGCCCGTGCTGCAGGACACGAAGGTCGACACCCTCAAGAAGGGGCTCGGGCACTACGCCGGCACGGCCCAGCTCGGGGAGAAGGGGAACTTCGCGGTCGCCGGACACCGGCGCACGTACGGCGACCCGTTCAAGGACTTCCCGAAGCTCAGGCCCGGGGACCCGGTGGTGGTCACCGACGGGACCACCTGGTTCACGTACGTCATCGACACCAAGCCGTACAAGACGCTGCCCAGCGATGTCGGGGTGATCGATCCGGTGCCGCCCAAGTCCGGCTACCAGGAGCCGGGCCGCTATCTGACGCTGACGACCTGTGAGCCGGAGTGGGGCCACAGTCACCGGCTGATCGTCTGGGCACATCTCGATGCCACTCAGCCTGTGGAGGCAGGCAAACCGAAAGCGCTGCGCCGTTAGTCTGGTGCCGTAATCGCAGAACGGTGGAAGGGGAGCCCGGCATGTACGGCTGGATCTGGCGGCATCTGCCGGGGAACACCTGGGTGAGGGCAGGGATCTCGGTCCTGCTGGCCCTGGCGGTCGTGTACGTCCTCTTCCAGTACATCTTCCCCTGGGCCGAGCCGCTGCTGCCCTTCAACGATGTGACGGTGAACGGCCAGTGAGCACCCGAAAGACCCGCATTCTCGTCGTCGACAACTACGACAGCTTCGTCTTCAACCTCGTCCAGTACCTGTACCAGCTGGGTGCCGAGTGCGAGGTGGTGCGCAACGACGAGGTGACGACCTCGCACGCGCAGGACGGCTTCGACGGCGTGCTGCTCAGCCCGGGTCCTGGCGCCCCCGAACAGGCCGGTGTCTGCATCGAGATGGTGCGGCACTGCGCGGCGACCGGTGTGCCCGTCTTCGGTGTCTGCCTCGGCATGCAGTCGATGCAGGTGGCGTACGGCGGCGTCGTGGACCGCGCCCCCGAGCTGCTGCACGGCAAGACCTCGCTCGTCGGCCACGAGGGCAAGGGCGTCTTCGCGGGCCTCCCCGACCCGTTCACGGCCACCCGCTACCACTCGTTGGCCGCGGAGCCCGGCACCGTACCGGAGGAGCTGGAGGTCACGGCGCGCACTGAGGACGGCATCATCATGGGCCTGCGCCACCGTGAACTGCCCGTCGAGGGCGTGCAGTTCCACCCCGAGTCGGTGCTCACCGAGCACGGGCACCTGATGCTCGCGAACTGGCTCGTCGAGTGTGGGGACAAGGGCGCCGTGTCCAGATCTGCCGGGCTCGCGCCGGTCGTGGGCAGGGCCTCGGCGTGACCGCGTTGCGCCCCGAGCAGGACGGTGAGGCCGGCGGGTTCGAGGACGCCGTGCGTCGCCTCGACGACCCGCTGAACGACCCGTTGCCGGGGCAGCACCCGTCGCCGTGGTTCCGGCCGCCGGGAGCGCAGGAGCAGGAGCCACAGCCGGAGCCACAGCAGGAGCAGCCGCGGGCCGAGGAGCCGAAGCGCCGCATCGAGCCGGAGCCCGAGTGGTACGACCCGCAGGGGTACGCACAGGACTGGTACGGGAGCGCACGGCAGCAGGACCCGCAACCGGCGCCCGCTGCCCCCGCGGCCGCGCGCCACACCCCGGAGCAGGCCCCTGAGCCCGCCTACACCCCCGTACAGGAAGAACCCGGGCCCGAGCCGGTACGGGACGACGAGACCGTCGCCCTGCGCACCGCGGACACCCGGCGAATAGTCGAGACCCCGCCGCCCACCGGGGGCCGGGCCGCGCGCAGGAAGGCCGCCAAGCGGGGCGGCGGACGGCATTCGGGGGCGACCGCCACCGAGCAGGAGTCGGAGACGGGAGCGGACGGCAAACCGCTGACCCGAGTCGAGGCGCGCGCCGCGGCGCGCGCGGCCAAGCCGGGTGCCGGGGTGATCGCGAGCCGGGCGGTCGGCGAAGTCTTCATCAGCATCGGGGTGTTGATGCTGCTGTTCGTCACCTACCAGCTGTGGTGGTCGAACATAAGGGCCCACGACATCGCCGGCAGCGCCCGGCACAGCCTCGAGGACGACTGGGCCAACGGCAAGCGCAAGCCCGGCGCGTTCGAGCCGGGGCAGGGCTTCGCGATCCTCTACATCCCGAAGCTGGACGTCGTCGTGCCGATCGCCGAGGGCATCAGCAAGCCGCAGGTCCTCGACAAGGGCATGGTCGGGCACTACGACAAGGACAGCATTCCGACCGCGATGCCGGACGCGAAGAAGGGGAACTTCGCTGTCGCCGGGCACCGCAACACCCACGGAGAGCCGTTCCGCTTCATCAACCGTCTCGAACCGGGCGACCCGATCGTGGTCGAGACGCAGGACAAGTACTACGTGTACAAAATGGCGAGCATCCTCCCGCAGACGATGCCGTCGAACACGGCCGTGCTCAACCCGATCCCGGCGGGCTCCGGATTCACCAAGCCGGGGCGCTACATCACTCTGACGACGTGCACTCCGGAATTCACCAGTACGTATCGAATGATCGTCTGGGGCAAGATGGTCGAGGAGCGTCCGCGGAGCAAGGGCAAGCCGGACGCGCTCGTCGAATAACCGGGGCACACCGGGCACCAGGCATCGGGCAGTACGGCGCACAGAGACGGGGCATGACGCAGTGGCAGCGACGACCGACCATGGGGAAGAAGCCGCACCAGAGGGCCCCTCGCGTCCGCCCTCGCCCCGGCGCGGTCGGATCGCGACCGCCGTCAGCGTCTTCGGCGAACTGCTCATCACCGCAGGCGTGATCCTCGGTCTCTTCGTCGCCTATTCACTGTGGTGGACCAACGTCGTCGCCGATCGTGCGGCGGGCAAGCAGGGCGACAAGATTCGCGACCAGTGGAAGGGCAACAACGGCCCCGGCGCCCTGGACACCAAGAACGGCATCGGCTTCCTGCACGTGCCCGCGATGAGCCAGGGCGACGTGCTGGTCGAGAAGGGCACCGACACCAAGATCCTCAACGACGGTGTGGCCGGCTACTACACGGACCCCGTGAAGGCGGCGCTGCCGACGAACGGGAAGAACGGCAACTTCTCGCTGGCCGCGCACCGGGACGGGCACGGTGCCAAGTTCCACAACATCGACAAGATCGAGAAGGGCGACCCGATCGTCTTCGAGACGAAGGACGACTGGTACGTCTACAAGGTCTACGACATCCTCCCGGAGACCTCGAAGTACAACGTGGACGTCCTCGGCGCGGTGCCCAAGGAGTCGGGGAAGAAGAAGCCCGGGAAGTACATCACGCTGACGACCTGCACGCCGGTCTACACGTCCACGTACCGGTACGTGGTGTGGGGCGAGCTGGAGCGGGTCGACAAGGTGGACGCGGACCGGACGCCGCCGAAGGAACTGCGGGAGTGACAGGACGTCACTCCCGATAAGAGCTGGGCCCGAAGCCGCAACTTGCTCTTGCGGCTTCGGGCCCTCTGTCTTCTGCGGTGCCGACGTCCGGCGAGATCACTTCAGGATGGTGAGTGGAGCTCCTGTGCTCCATTCCTCCAGCAGGCCTCGGGGTACGACCGTGACGCCGGTCTCCGCGGCGATGTCGACTGCCTCTGTGGTGAAGCGGCATGTGGCCACGAAGAGCGAGACGTCGGAGATGCGAAGGACCTTGGAGCCGCCGATGAACTTCTGCATGTCTGCGCTGGTGACCGAGAGGTAGGGGGCGAACCTCTTGCACTGGACGGGGACACGGCGGCCATCAGGAGTGACGGCGGTGATGTCGACGCCGTGGTCTCCACGGCCGCCTCGGACGACGACATCGGTGCAGCCGTCGCGGCGGAGCAGGGCGGCGACGTGGTCCTCGAACTCCGAGCCGTTCATTGCGTCCATGGCCGCCATGGTGACGGTGGGGGTGCTGCTCGCCAGGCCCGCCTCCAGCCTCTGGAGGCGGGCCTGGTGGCGGCGGATCCGGTGCTCGACGTGCTGGATCCCGGCGCGGAGGTCGATCAGTTCCCGGCGGTGTTCGCCGGAGGTTGCGATCAGGGCGTTGAACATGGGGACGACGGTCTTGCCGAGGGTGTCGGCGATGCGTTGATCGATGCGTTGGTCGATACGGGCGTCGAGCGCGTCGTTGCCTGCCGTGTCCTGAGCGTCGGCTGGTTGGGTGCGTGCCAGGTATTCCATGTCGAGGAGGTAGGCGCGGACTTGGCGGGCGACGTCGCTGTCGCGCAGGAGCATGGCGACGTTGAGGACGGCTCGGCGGGAGTAGAGGGTCAGGCTGGAACGGGGCTGTGGATAACTCGTTGGATAGCGTGACAGGGTGTCACGCTTGAATTCTTCCAGTTCAGAGCCCTGAAGCGTGATCATTCCGTTGGTGGTCAGCTCCTGGTGGTGTCGACGCTTGAGCTGCCGGATGACTTCGGTAGTGACACCGAAGTAGGCGGCGATCACCGCCGTCGTCACATGCATCCCGTCTGGCAGCAGCGACAACGCCTTCACCTTGTCGAGAGTGTCCGTGCGTTCGAGCACGCTGTCACGGAGGGCCTTCGACTCGATCAGAGCCGTCTCGTTGATCACTTCAAATGTCCTTTCGTCGCGGGGAGTTCGGATACTCCGCCGCACCTCGATCGATGAATCGGGACATATGAAGATACGGTCGATATTCGCAACCGCGTGTGATTGTTCCTCCGGGTTGCCGCACATGCCGAACGGCCGGAGCCCCGGCCCCCCTCGCGTGGAGGGGGCCGGGGCTCCGGCCGTAAGCGGGTGGCGGGGCGTCAGCCGCCGAGGTTGCCCCCGAAGATGCCGCCGCCGTTGTCGTTCCCGCCGTTGCCGTTTCCGCCGCCGCCGACCGTGGTCAGGGTGACCGTGGTGTTGGCGGGGTCGGACGCGGTGTTGGCCGCCGGGTCCTGAGTGATGACCCGGGCCTCGTCGCCCTGGTCGGCGCCGTCGGCGAACTGGACGTTCTTGAAGCCGGCGTCGTCCAGGATCTTCTTGGCGTCCTTCACCTTCTGGCCGACCACGTTCGGGACCGGGGTCTGCGCGCCCGCCTTGGCGACCTTCAGCGTGACGGTGGAGCCGGGCTCCGCCTGGCTGTCCGCGGGGAGGCTCTGGGCGAAGACCTTGCCGGGCTCGGCCGCGGTGCTCTCCTCCTCGGTGCAGCTGGCCTCCAGCTTGCTGTCCTTGAGCTGCTGGGTGGCCTCGTCGCAGGAGAGGTTGCCGCCGGCCACGTTCGGGACGGTGACGAGCGCCTTCTTCTTGGCGACGGTCAGGGTGATCTCGGTGCCCTTTTCGACCTTGCCGCTCGCGGGGTCCTGCTTGGTGACCGTGCCGGGCGTCCGCTCGGACTCCTCGGTCGTCCTGGTGATGTTGTCGAAGCCCTTGTCGTTCAGCTCGGAACGGGCTTCGTCGTAGGAGAGGCCCGTGACGTCCGGGATGGAGACCTTGGGCGCACCCGTCGAGACCGACACCGTGACCGTGTCGTTCTTCTCGACCGTGGTGCCGGACTCCGGGTCCTGCGAGCAGATCTGGCCCTTGGGGTAGTCCTCGCAGGGGCCCGACTTGCTGGAGTCCAGCTTGAGGTCGCGGTTCTCGGCCATCTTCTCGGCCTCGTCGACCGTCTTGCCGACGAAGTTCGGGGCCTTGAACGACTCGTTGCCGACGCCGTCACCACCGAAGATCCACTTGCCGATCAGGACGGCGCCGACGAGCACCAGGATGCCCGCGAGGACCAGGAAGATCGTCGACGTGCGGTTCTTGCCCTGTCTGCGCCGGTCGGCCCGGTCGTCGTAGCCGAAGCCGCCGTCGTCCGGGTTGGTCGGCGGCAGCATCGACGTCTGGCCCGCGCCGTTCTGCGGGCGCAGCATCGCGGTCTGCTGGTCGTCGGGGTGACCCCCGCCGTAGCCGACCGCGCCCATGGCGGCGGTCGCGGCGACGGGCTGGCCGTCGAGGCAGGCCTCGATGTCGGCGCGCATCTCGTCGGCCGACTGGTAGCGGTAGTCCGGGTCCTTGGTCAGCGCCTTGAGGACGATGGCGTCCATCTCGGGCGTGATCTCGGAGTCGAAGACCGACGGGGCCTGGGCCTCCTCGCGGACGTGCTGGTACGCGACGGCGACCGGGGAGTCGCCGACGAACGGCGGCCGCACGGTCAGCAGCTCGTACAGCAGGCAGCCCGTCGAGTACAGGTCGGAGCGCGCGTCGACCTGCTCGCCCTTGGCCTGCTCGGGCGACAGGTACTGCGCGGTGCCGATGACCGCCGCGGTCTGCGTCATCGTCATGCCGGCGTCGCCCATCGCGCGGGCGATGCCGAAGTCCATGACCTTCACCTGACCGGTGCGGGTCAGCATGACGTTGGCCGGCTTGATGTCGCGGTGCACGATGCCCGCGCGGTGCGAGTACTCGAGGGCCTGGAGGATGCCGACGGTCATCTCCATGGCGCGCTCGGGCAGCAGCTTGCGGCCTGAGTGCAGCAGCTCTCTGAGCGTGGATCCGTCGACGTACTCCATCACGATGTACGGGATGGAGATCTGGTCGACGTAGTCCTCGCCCGTGTCGTACACCGCCACGATCGCGGGATGGTTGAGCGAGGCGGCCGACTGGGCCTCCCGGCGGAACCGGGCCTGGAACGACGGGTCGCGCGCGAGGTCCACCCGCAGCGTCTTCACCGCCACGGTGCGGCCGAGCCGGGTGTCATGGGCGAGGTAGACCTCCGCCATGCCACCACGGCCGAGCACCTGGCCCAGCTCGTACCGGCCGCCGAGGCGACGCGGCTCTTCCATTACCTACCAGCCCTCTCCGTCGGTCCCGACCGTCCCGTGCGGGCTCTGCCGGTGTGCTGTCCGGGCATACCGTACCCGGCTTGGTCAGCGTGACCTGGCCACCACCGTGACCCGTGACAGGACCGGTATCGCCACGTGCATCTATGTGAACGACGAGTGACCGGGCTCACAAGGGGTGGTGAAGCCGGGTTCCATCGGGTCACTTCTTGCTGTCCACGACCGCCTTCATCACGTCTCGCGCGATGGGGGCGGCGAGACCACCACCGGAGATGTCGTCACGATTGGCGCTGCCGTCCTCGACCACCACGGCCACGGCGACCGGCGAACCGGAGCTGGTCTTGGCGTAGGAGACGAACCAGGCGTACGGCTTCTCGCTGTTGTCGACACCGTGCTGGGCGGTACCGGTCTTGCCGCCGACGGTGACGTTGGGGATCTTGGCCTTGGAGCCGGTGCCGCCCGGGTCGTTGACGACCGTCTCCATCATCGACTGGAGCTTCGTCGCGTTCTCCGCGGAGAGCGGCCGGCTCATCTCCTTGGGGTCCGTCTTCTCGATGGTGTCGAGGTTCGGGGCCTTCAGCTCGTCCACCATGTACGGCTCCATGAGCTTGCCGTCGTTAGCGATCGCCGAGGCGACCATGGCCATCTGGAGCGGCGTCGTGGCGGTGTTGAACTGGCCGATCGAGGAGAGGGCGGTCTCCGACTTGTTCATGTCCTTGTCGAAGTTCGACTTGTTCGAGCGGACCGGGATGAACTGCTCCTTGTTGAAGCCGAACTTGTCCGCTTCCTCACGCATCGTGTCGACGCCGAGGTCCGAGCCGATCTTGCCGAAGACCGTGTTGCAGGAGACCTTCAGGGCGTTCCGCAGCGTCGCGTTCTTACAAGGGATGTCGCCCTCGTTCGGCAGCGGCTGCGTGGTGCCCGGCATGATCCACGGCAGCGGGGTGTCCGTCGCCTTGTCCGTGTCGTACTTGCCGCTCTCCAGCGCGGCCGCGGCCGTCACCAGCTTGAACGTCGAACCGGGCGGGTACGTCTCGCGCAGCGCGCGGTTGACGAGCGGCTTGTCCTTGTCCTTGTCGAGCCGCTGGAACGTCTTGCCGTCGTCGACCGCGTTCCCGGCGAAGGACGACGGGTCGTACGACGGCGTGGACGCGAGCGCGAGGATCTTGCCGGTGGACGGCTCGATGGCGGCGACCGCACCCTTGCCCCGGGTCTTCAGACCGTCGTAGGCGGCCTTCTGGGCGTCGGCGTTGAGGGTGGTGACGACGTTGCCGCCCTCCTTCTCCTTGCCCGTGACCATGTCGAGGGTGTTGCGGAAGAAGAGGCGGTCGTCGTTGCCGCTGAGGATGCCGTCCTCGAGGTTCTCGATCTGGCTGGCGCCGACGACCTGCGAGGCGTATCCGGTGACGGGCGACCACATGGGCCCGTCCTTCCAGGTGCGCTTGTACTTCAGGTCGGTGCCGGTGGTCGCCTTGGAGCCGGTGATCGACTTGCCGTCGACGATGATGTCGCCGCGCGGCGTCGAGTACCGCTCGATGGCGACGCGACGGTTCTCCTTGTCGGAGGCGAGCGAGTCGGCCTTCACGTACTGGAGCCAGTTGTCGCGGATCAGGAGGCCCAGGACCAGGAGTCCGCAGAAGATCGCGATGCGGCGCAGGGGCTTGTTCACGGTCGGACCACCTGGGTCATCTCGGCGTCGGGACTTGGCGTGGGGCTGGGGGCGGGCCGCCGCGCGGTGTCACTGATCCGGATCAGGATGCCGATGAGCGCCCAGTTGGCGATGACGGAGGAACCGCCGTACGCGAGGAAGGGCATCGTCATACCGGTCAGCGGGATGAGCCCCATGACACCGCCCGCGACGACGAAGACCTGCAGCGCGAAGGCGCCGGACAGGCCGACGGCGAGCAGCTTGCCGAAGGGGTCGCGGGCCGCCAGCGCGGTGCGTACGCCGCGCTCCACGATGAGTGCGTAGATCAGCAGCAGCGCCATCAGCCCTGCCAGGCCCAGCTCCTCGCCGAAGGTGGCGAGGATGAAGTCGGAGTTCGCGGCGAAGCGGATCAGCTCGGAGTGACCCTGGCCCCAGCCGGTGCCGAGGGTGCCGCCCGAACCGAAGGCCCACAGCGCCTGCATCGCCTGCTCGGAGTGGCCGGGCACGCCCTGCCGGCTGAGCATGTACTCCTTCATCGGGTCGAGCCAGGCGTCGACGCGCTGCTGGATGTGCGGCTCGAACGTGGCCACACCGACGGCGCCGACCGCGGACATCAGCAGACCGAAGACGATCCAGCTGGTCCGCTCGGTGGCGACGTACAGCATGATGACGAACATTCCGAAGAACAGCAGCGACGTACCGAGGTCGGTCTCGAAGACCAGGATGAGGATCGAGATCCCCCAGACGACGAGGATCGGTCCGAGGTCGCGGCCGCGCGGCAGGTAAATGCCCATGAAGCGGCGCGAGGCGAGCGCCAGGGCGTCCCGCTTCACCATCAGGTAGCCGGCGAAGAAGATCGCGAGAACGATCTTCGCGAACTCACCGGGCTGGATGGAGAAACCGCCGATGTTGATCCAGATCCGCGCGCCGAAGATGTTCTGGCCGAGGCCCGGAACCAGCGGGAGCAGCAGCAGGACGACGGCGCCGAGCATGGAGATGTAGGTGTAGCGCTGCAGGGCGCGGTGGTCCTTGAGGAAGATCAGGACCACGATGAAGAGCGCGATGCCCATGGCCGTGTACATCAGCTGCTTCGGCGCGGCGCTGCCCGCCTGGTCGATCGACTGCAGCAGCTTCGACTGGTCGAGCCGCCAGATGACGACGAGCCCGAGCCCGTTGAGCAGCGTGGCCAGCGGCAGCATCAGGGGGTCCGCGTACGCCGCGAACTTCCGTACGACGATGTGGGCGACGCCCGCGAGCAGGCCGAGGCCGAGGCCGTAGCCGAGCAGGCCGGTGGGGACCTCGCCGTCGAGGGCGAGGCCGACATTGGCGTACGCGAACACCGGGATGATCACGGCGAACACCAGCAGTGCCAGCTCGGTGTTGCGCCGGCTGGGTGCTCCGATCGCTCCAATGGTCGACGTATGGGTCGTGGAGTTACTACTCATGGCGTGCTGAGGCCCCCAACGGCTTCTACTGCTGTGCGCACGCCTTGGCCAGCTGCTGCTCTTCCTCGGAAAGAGTGGGGCCGGGGGTGGGCGTGGGAGAGGTCTTGGACTTGCCGGACGACGACGGGTTCGGCGTGGGTGTGGCGGTGCGGTACGACGCCTTGGACGCCGTGCCTCCGGTGGAGGTTCCGCCGGCTTCGCCCTCGCCGGTCTTCGCGTTCTTCTCGTTCTCGGCCTTGTCCCTTGCGGCCTGCTTCTCGCATGCGGTGGCCTGCGCGGACAGTTCCTGGATCTTGTCCTGGGCGGCGGCCAGGTCACCTTCGGCGATCGTCGCGTCGACCTGCTTGCGCTGGTAGGGCGGCAGGTACTTGAGCTCGATCTCCGGGTGGTCCTTCTCGACGTCGGACAGGCTCACCCAGGCGAGGTCCTGACTGATGCCGCGGTACAGCGCCACGTGCGCCTCGTTGGTGCCGACGTAGTACTGCGTCTGCGTCCAGCGGTAGCCGCCGTAGAGCCCGCCGCCGATGACGGCCAGCGCGAGCACCGTGTAGAGGGATCTCTTGAGCCACCTCCGGCGGGGCCGCGGCTTCACGAAGTCCTCGTCCGAGTAGGAGAAGCCGTCCATGGCGCCGCTGTCGGGCGGGCCGAACTCGCCGCCCCCGCCGGGGGATCCACCGGGGGCCTGGCGGCCGAGTCCGGCGGCGCGGCCCGCGGGGGTCTCCATCGCGCTGCCTTCGTGCAGCGCCTGCTGGTTCTCGGCGACCGCGCCGACGATCACGGGTGCGTCCGAGAGATGACCGGCGAGGGTGTCCCCGCTGTCGATGTCGAGGACGTCCGCGACGATCACGGTGATGTTGTCGGGTCCGCCGCCGCGCAGCGCCAGCTGGATCAGGTCCTGGACCGTCTCCTGCGGGCCCTGGTAGCTGGCGAGGGTCTCCTCCATCGTCTGGTGGGAGACGACGCCGGACAGGCCGTCGGAGCAGATCAGGTACCGGTCGCCGGCCCGGACCTCACGGATGGAGAGGTCGGGCTCGACGTGGTCGCCGCTGCCCAGCGCGCGCATGAGCAGCGAGCGCTGCGGGTGCGTGGTGGCTTCCTCTTCCGTGATGCGGCCCTCGTCGACGAGGCGCTGCACCCACGTGTGGTCCTGGGTGATCTGCGTCAGCACGCCGTCGCGCAGCAGGTACGCGCGCGAGTCGCCGACGTGTACGAGGCCGAGCCGCTGGCCCGTCCACAGCAGCGCGGTCAGGGTGGTCCCCATGCCCTCGAGCTGGGGGTCCTCCTCGACCATCATCCGGAGCTGGTCGTTGGCCCGCTGCACGGCGGTGCCGAGCGAGGTCAGGATGTCCGAGCCGGGCACGTCGTCGTCGAGCGCGACGATGGTGGAGATCACCTCGGACGAGGCGACCTCACCGGCGGCCTGGCCGCCCATTCCGTCGGCGATCGCGAGCAGCCGGGGGCCGGCGTAGCCGGAGTCCTCGTTGCCCTCGCGGATCATGCCTTTGTGTGATCCGGCGGCGAAGCGCAGTGACAGACTCATGCGCACCTGCCCAGCTGGCTCAGACTCCGGGTACAGCCGGTCGTGTCGAACCACACTGCCCACCCTCCGGTCGGGAGCGCGCCGGTGTCCGGGGCAGCAAGGGCCCGGACGTCCGCGTCGGCCCGATCGCGCTCATTCATGACGTAGCACTACTTCCGCAGCTCGATGACGGTCTTGCCGATGCGGATCGGCGCACCCAGCGGAATCGGCTGGGGCGTCGTGAGGCGGGTCCGGTCGAGATATGTGCCGTTGGTGGACCCGAGATCCTCGACGATCCACTGACCGTCCCGGTCCGGGTAGATCCTGGCATGCCGGCTCGACGCGTAGTCGTCGTCGAGCACGATCGTGCTGTCGTGCGCACGGCCGAGCGTGATCGTCTGCCCCTGGAGCGCCACCGTCGTACCGGTGAGCGTTCCTTCGGAGACGACCAGCTTGGTGGGGGCGCCGCGCCGCTGGCGGCCACCGCCCCCTTGCTGCTGTTGCCGCTGCTGTGGAGGCGCGGCGGCCTGTCGTGCGGCCTGCTGCGAGCGCCCGCTTTCACGGCGTGAGCCGCGTGCGGTGACGCGCGTACCGAACAGGTCGCTTCGGATGACCTGGACGGCCACGATCACGAACAGCCACAGAACGGCCAGGAAACCCAGCCGCATGACCGTCAGGGTCAGCTCTGACATTGCCCCCGCTTCACCCTTCGGCTTGCCGATAAACGATGGTGGTTTGGCCCACGACGATCCGCGAGCCGTCGCGGAGCGTAGCGCGGGTGGTGTGCTGCCCGTCCACCACGATGCCGTTGGTGGATCCAAGATCCTGGATCGTCGAGGGCGTTCCGGTCCGGATCTCGCAGTGCCGGCGCGATACGCCGGGGTCGTCGATCCGCACGTCGGCCTCGGTGGACCGGCCGAGCACGAGGGTGGCGCGAGAGATCTGGTGGCGTGTGCCATTGATCTCGATCCAGTGGCGCACGCGGGCGCCGGGCAGCGGGCCCGGGTCGGGCTGCTGCTCCTGTGCCGCGGGTGCCGCTTGCGGTGCGTGTGCCGGACGGCCCGGCGGTGGGGCCGAAGGCATCGGCGGGGCCGCGGTGGGCTGCGGGTAACCGTAGCCGCCGGGCGCCTGGTTCGGCCGGGCGGCCGGGGCGGGGCGCTGCGGGGGCCTGTCCTGGCTGGTGGAGGACGCGAGGGTGCGGCTGCGTACCCGGTACAGACCCGTGTCCAGGTCGTCCGCCTTCTCCAGGTGCACCTTGATGGGGCCCATGAAGCTGTAGCGCTGCTGCTTCGCGTAGTCGCGCACCATGCCGGACAGCTCGTCACCGAGCTGGCCCGAGTAGGGGCTCAGCCGCTCGTAGTCGGGCGCGCTGAGCTCCACGATGAAGTCATTGGGGACGACGGTCCGGTCGCGGTTCCAGATCGTCGCGTTGTTGTCGCACTCGCGCTGCAGCGCTCCGGCGATCTCGACGGGCTGCACCTCGGACTTGAAGACCTTGGCGAAGGTGCCGTTGACCAGCCCCTCGAGGCGCTGTTCAAACTTCTTCAGGACTCCCATGGGGCACCTCCTCCTTCTTTGCCGTCCTGCCTACTTGGTACTGCTTACTGATCGTATCCACGCGTCGGGAAATCGGCTGGTTCCCCCTGTCCGCCTGCTCGATGAGTGTCGACGCTCACAGCCCCTCAACCGGGCCCCTTGTCTGGGGATCGTAGAGGTGGCCTCCACACAGTGTCCCGTACGCGGCTGTGGGCCGTGGGCGATCCAGGCCCCGGGAGGCCGCTGGGAGCCCGCCAGAACGGATGTGAATCCGCCCTTCGCAGCGTGCTAATGTTTTGTTCGTCGGAAGGCGCCGGGCCCACAAGGGCAGGGGGCCGGAAGACACACTCGATTGCGCGAGTGGCGGAACGGCAGACGCGCTGGCTTCAGGTGCCAGTGTCCTTCGGGACGTGGGGGTTCAAATCCCCCCTCGCGCACAGCGAAAAGACCCGCAGATCTTCGGATCTGCGGGTCTTTTGCGTTGCCCGCAGTTGGCGGGTGCGCTGACCCACAGGGCCCCACGACCGGTCGGTCGTGGGGCCCTGTGGGTTATGTCACGTCACTACGCGCGCGTGCTCGCGCGTGCGGCAGGCGTGCTTGCGGGAGGCGTGCTTGCGGGAGGCGTGCTCAGGCGGCGAAGCGGGAGGCGAGTGCCTTGCCCTTCTCCTCGGCGTCCGTGAGGGCCTTGGCGCGGGAGGCCTCGTAGAGCGGGACGAGCTCGGCCATCGCCGGGTTCTGCGGGGCCATGGTCAGCTCCGGGACGATGAAGTCCAGGTCGAGGCCGAGGCCGTCGCGCAGGGCCGCACCCAGGAAGTTCTGTACGTACTCGAAGCCCTCGCGCGGGGTGCCCGGCGCGTAGGAGCCGCCGCGGCTGGCGACGACGGTGACCGGGGTGCCCTTGGCGGACTGGGTCTCGGGGCCCGAGGTGCGGCCCATGAGGATCACGTTGTCCAGCCATGCCTTCAGCGTGGAGGGGATCGAGAAGTTGTACATCGGGGCGCCGATCAGGATGGCGTCCGCCTGCTCCAGCTCCTCGATGAGCTTGACGCGCTCGGCGAAGGCGGCGGCCTGCTCCGGCGTGTGCGCGTCGGCGGGGACGAAGCCGGCCAGGTGGGCGTCGGCGGTGATGTGCGGCACCGGGGTCGCGGCCAGGTCGCGGTAGACGACGGTGCCCTCCGGGTGCTGCTCCTCCCAGGCCTTGCGGAAGGCGTCAGTGACGGCGCGGGACGCGGAGGCCTGGCCGTCGAAGACGGAGGAGTCGATGTGGAGCAGGGTGGCCATGGTTCTCTCCCGTGAGGGTTGAGGGCCCCCTGCGAGGATTGGGGGCGCCGTAATTGAGTATGTAACTACTAATAGCACAGGAGCTTACTTTTTTTCATCCACATACGGGAACGCAGTACCCTGGAGGCATGGTGGGCAACGGGGAAGAGATGAGTGAGGCGTGTGCGGGAGGCGCCGTGACCCACGAACCGCAGAGGTGTTCGACGGTCGACATCGGGATGACGCGCGTCTTCGGACTACTGGGCAAGCGCTGGACGGGGCTGATCGTGTCCGTCCTGATGAGCGGCCCCAGGCACTTCGCGGATCTGCGCAGGGCCATTCCGGGCATCAGCGAGCGCATGCTCTCCGACCGGCTGACCGAACTCGGCGCGGCCGGCCTCGTCGTGCGGCACGTCGACGAGGGGCCGCCACTGCGCGTCTCGTACCGGCTCTCGGCGGCGGGCGCCGCGCTGGAGCCCGCGCTGCGGGAGCTGGGGGACTGGGCCGGGACGTATCTGGGGGCCGAAGGCGGGACGTGCCCGGAGGAGTTCCGGAAGTAGGCGGTAACCGGCTTGTGGAGTGAGTGAGTTGTGCACGTGCTGAGGGTTTTCCACAGGCCCTGACGGGTTTTCCGGCCTGGCGGTACGGTCGTGACCGATTACACGCGACGTGCGGGGACGACCTCGTGCGCGACGTCCGTACGGGACGGGGGAGGCGGTCGGTCATGGGCGGATCGGATCACGTGGCGGTGCCGCGGCAGGGCGGGAAGCCGGAGTCCGCGGAGGCCGGGGCGCGGCGACTGCCGCGGGTGCCGGGATTCGCGGTGGCCGGCGCGGAAGGCGCGGGCGGCACGCCCAAGACGGCGGGCAAGTCGCTGCGCGAGAAGGTACCGCGGAGCGCGCACCGGGACTTCGCGGCGGACCCGGACCGGCCCGACGGTCCTGCCGCCGTCGAGGAGTCCAACCGCGGCAGGATCCCCGAGCTCACGCCGATACGCGTCGGACGCATGGCCGCCACCCCCTTCGCGTTCCTGCGGGGTTCCGCGGGCCTGATGGCGTACGACCTCGCGCGCACCCCGGTGACCGGCATCGGCGCCCAGATATGCGGTGACGCGCACGCGGCCAACTTCGGTCTGTACGCGGACGCGCGTGGCGGTCTCGTCATCGACCTCAACGACTTCGACGAGACGGTGCACGGCCCCTGGGAATGGGACCTGAAGCGGCTCGCCACGTCACTCGTGCTCGCGGGCAGGGAGGCGGGGGCCGACGAGGACACCTGCAAGGAAGCGGCGCACGACGCCGTCGGCGCCTACCGGCGCACGATGCGGCTCCTCGCGAAACTCCCTGCCCTGGAGGCGTGGAACGCGATCGCCGACGAGGAACTCGTCTCCCACGCCAACGCCCGTGACCTGCTCGGCACCCTGGAGCGGGTCTCCGAGAAGGCCAGCAGGAACACCAGCGGGCGGTACGCGGCCAAGTCCACGGTCGCCGTGGAAGGCGGCGGGCGGCGGTTCGTGGACGCGCCGCCGGTGCTGCGCTCGGTGCCCGACGGGGAGGCCGCGGCCGTCGCGAGTGCGCTGGGCCCCTATCTGGACACGCTGTCCGCGGACCGGCTGCCGCTGCTCGGGCGGTACGCGATCCATGACGTGGCCTTCCGCGTCGTCGGCACCGGCAGCGTCGGCACCCGCTCCTACGTGGTGCTGCTCCTCGACCACCGGGGCGAACCGCTCGTGCTGCAGGTGAAGGAGGCGCGGGCCTCGGTACTGCTTCCGCACCTGCCGGCGGCCGGGTTCGCGGCGGAGCCCGTGGGGCACGAGGGCCGGCGGGTGGTGCTCGGGCAGAAGCGGATGCAGGTCGTCAGCGACATCCTGCTCGGATGGACAACGGTCGATGAACGGCCTTTCCAGGTGCGGCAGTTCAGGAACCGCAAGGGCAGCGTCGACCCGGCCGCCCTCGCCGCCGACCAGATCGACGACTACGCCCGGATGACCGGCGCCCTGCTCGCCCGCGCCCACGCGCACAGCGCCGACCCACGGCTCGTCGCCGGGTACTGCGGAAAGAACGAGGAGCTGGACGAGGCGGTGGCCGCGTTCGCCGTCACTTACGCGGACCGGACCGAGGCCGACCACGGGGAACTGGTGCGGGCCGTGCGCGAGGGGCGGGTGGCGGCCGACGCGGGCGTCTGAGGAGCGGGCGGCCGCGCCGGGGCTGCTTCGTCGAGGAAGGCGGGGCTGCTTCGACGAGGAAGCCGGGGCTGCTTCGTTGAGGAAGGGGTCGCTCCGCCGTGCCGGCCCGGTCAACACCGTGCCCTACGCTGGTCGTGTGACGACCCCGGAGACCGACGATGCGGCAGGGCGACCGGAGGAGCAACCTCGGGAGCGCCTCAAGGACCGCCTGAAGGAACGCCTCAACGAGCGGGCCCAAGAGCGGAGCGCGGAGCGTCCTGAGGCGCGCCTCGAGCGGGCCGTGCGCGCCGCCGAGCAGGCGTTGATCGAGTTCGAGATCGCCGTGGAGACCTTCCGGGTCGAGGTGGAGAACTTCTCGCGTCTGCACCACCAGAAGCTCGGGCCGATGTACACGCGGCTCGACGAGCTGGAGGCGCTGATCGCGGAGGCGACGGCGGCCCGCACCGGTGATCCGGAGGACCACCGCAGGGCCGACGAGGCGCGGGCGCGGGTGATGCCGATGCCGGGCGTCGAGGAGCTGTTCCACGGGTGGATGGACGGGGACGGACTGTTCCCGGAGGCCGCCGCGATGCTGACCGATCAGCCGGTGCGGCCGCCGCAGCGGGTGCGGCCCAGCGAGGAGGCGCGCAAGCTCTACCGCGAGCTGGCCCGCAAGGCGCACCCGGATCTGGCGCAGGACGACCGGGAGCGGGAGCGGCGCGACGAGTTCATCTCCCGGGTGAACGCGGCGTACGGCCGGGGTGACGCGGCGTTGCTGCGTGAGCTGGCCGAGGAGTGGGCCGCGGGTCCCAAGCCGGCCGAGCAGCAGCCGACCGAGAGCGAGGAGCTGTACGCCCGCCTCGAGTGGCTGGCACAGCGCAAGGAACTGCTCACGGCGGTGGCGCAGGAGCTGGAGGAGAGCGCGATCGGCTCGATGCTGCGGATGGCTCCCGATGACCCGGACACCTTGCTCGACGAGATCGGCGAGAAGCTGCTTGCACAGGTCGCCGAGCGGGAGGCCGAGCTGGTGCGGCTGACCGCGTCCTGACCGCGTCCTGACCTTCGTGGCCCGAGAGGGTAGCGTCGGGGGCATGGTTTTCGGTTCTGGTGTGCCCACGGTCGCTGTCGACGAGCTCAAGGAGGAGGACTTCCTCCTCGACGTCCGTGAGGACGACGAGTGGCAGGCGGGTCACGCGGCGGGTGCGCTGCACATTCCGATGAGCGAATTCGTCGCCCGCTACGGCGAGTTGGCCGAGGCGGCGCCGCAGGACGGCCGTGTCAACGTGATCTGCCGCTCCGGCGGACGCTCCGCCCAGGTGACGATGTATCTGGCGCAGCAGGGCGTCGACGCGGCGAACGTCGACGGGGGCATGCAGGCCTGGGAGGCGGCCGGCCGCGCCGTCGTGGACGACAACGGGCAGCCGGGCGCCGTGGCCTGAGATCCGTTCTCCGGGTCGATCACCCCAGGGGGTGCGCCGCCAGCAGGTCGCCGAGTGCCTCCTCGTGGGCGGCGGCCGGGCCGAGCGAGAGCTCCAGGTGCTTGGCCCACGCGTGATAGCGGTGCAGCGGGTAGTCCGTGTCCGCGCCGAAGCCGCCGTGCAGGTGCTGTGCGGTCTGCACGACGCGTCGTACGCCGTCGGACGCCCAGGTCTTGGCGACCGCCACGTCTCCCGCGACCGGTAGTGGACCGCCCGCGTTGCTGCTGATGCGCCAGGCCGCCTGCCACAGGGTGGCCTCCATGGCGCGCAGGTCGATATAGCGGTCGGCGGCCTGCACGGCCACGGCCTGGAACGTGGCGATGGGGTGGCCGAACTGCTCGCGCTTGCCCGCGTAGTCGCTGGTCATCTTGAGCACGCCTTCACCGAGGCCGAGCGCGAGCGCGCAGGTTCCGGTGGCGAGCAGGTCGTGCAGGCGGGGCCAGGCCGTGGCGTCCTCGATGAGGTGTGGTCCCTCGACGCGCACGCCGTCCAGGCGCAGCTCGGCCTGGCGCTCGCCGGTCGTCGATATCTGCTCGGCGAGCGTGAGACCCGGTACGTCCGCGAACGGCCCGGCGAGTACCGCGAGCACCGCTGAGCCCTCGCCGGTGTGCGCGGGGACGAGGATCCGGTCGGCGCCGAAGGCCCAGGGCACGGCCGTCTGCACGCCGTCGAGCACCCAGACGTCCGGTCCCGCGTCGGCCTCCTTGCGCGCGGTGACGGCCAGTTCGGCCGGGTCGTGCCCGGTGTGGCCCGCGGAGGCGACGGTCAGCACGAGCTCGCCGCGCGCGGCGCGGGGGAGGATCTCCTGCCGCAACTCCGCTCCGCCGCAGGCCTGTACGACCGTCGCGGCCGCGCTGTGTTCGAGCAGCGGGACCCGGGCGAGGACCTTGGCCGATTCGCGCAGCACCAGGCAGAGCGCGATGGCGTCGAGTCCCGCTCCGCCGTGTTCCGGCCCGATCAGCAGGCTGAGCAGATCGGCGTCGGCGGCCTTCGCCCACAGCGCCCGGTCGAAGTCCTCGGCGACCGCGCCCGAGGTGAGCGAGGGGCTGGGCACACCGTCCGGCGCGACCGGCCCGAACACCGCTTGCGCCGCCTCGACGGCCGCCTGTTGCTCCTCGGAGAAGGTGAAGTCCACTGGCCTTTCCTCCCGTTACTGCCATTCCTGCCGTACCGCGTCCGTGATCTGACGGGTCGTCAAGATAGAACAGGTTCTACGAGAAGGGAACAGCGGGCTCACCGCGTTCGGCGGGCTCAGCGGTCGAAGTCCAGCTCCACCTTCTCCGTGGTCGGATGCGACTGGCAGGCCAGTACATAGCCCGCCTCGGTCTCCTCGGCCTCCAGCGCGAAGTTCCGGTCCATGCGGATCGATCCGGAGACCAGGAACGCGCGACAGGTCCCGCAGACGCCGCCCTTGCAGGCGTACGGCGCGTCCGGCCGGTTACGCAGCACGGCCTCCAGGAGGGACTCGCCGTCCCGGACGGGCCAGCTGCCCGACCGGCCGTCGAGCTGCGCGGACACCGTGCTGTGCGCGGGCGTCGGCGCGTGGGGAGCCGACGCGGCCTGCCGGTCCTGGGCCGGGCTGTCGTCGACGTGGAATATCTCCTCGTGGACGCGCTCGCGCCGCACGCCGAGTGCGCGCAGCGCCCGCTCGGCGCCCTGCACGAGCCCGTACGGCCCGCACAGGTACCAGCCCGCCACCCGCTCCACCGGCAGCAGCGCGGGCAGCAGCGCGGTGAGCCGCTCCTGGTCGAGCCGGCCGGACGCGAGACCCGCCTGCTGGTCCTCCCGGGAGAGCACGGTGACCAGCTGGAACCGGTCCGGGTACCGGTCCTTCAGGTCGGCCACTTCCTCCAGGAACATCGTCGACGCGGTGCTGCGGTCGCTGCGTATCAGGCAGAACCGCGCCCGCGGCGCCCGCTCCAGGAGGGTGCCGGCGATGGACAGGACGGGCGTGATGCCGCTGCCGCCGACCACCGCGGCGTAGTGGCCGGAGGTGGGGGCGGGGGCGGCGCCGGTGTCGGTGTCGGCCGCGGGGCTCGGGTCGAGGGTGAAGCGGCCGGCCGGGGTCATCACCTCCAGCTCGTCGCCGACGGCGATCTCCTTGTGCGCGTACGTGGAGAAGGCGCCGTCGTCGACCAGGCGCACGCCGACCCGGAGCCTGCTCGGTGCCTCGTGTGCCGGGGCGGTCGAGCAGATCGAGTACGTGCGCCGGATCTCCGCTCCGTCCACGGTGCGGCGCAGGGCGAGGTGCTGTCCCGGAGTGAAGCGGTATGCCTCGCGCAGCTCCGGCGGTACGGCGAGGGTCAGTGCCACCGAGTCGTCGGTGAGCCGGTCGACCGCCGCGACGCGGAGCCGGTGGAAGCGGGCCCGTCCCCCTTCGTGCGCCATCACAACTCCTTGAAGTGGTCGAAGGGTTCGCGGCAGGACAGGCAGCGGCGCAGCGCCTTGCAGGCGGTGGAGGAGAACCGGCTCAGCAGTTCGGTGTCCGTCGACCCGCAGTGCGGGCAGGCGAGGGGTTCCGCGGTGGCCGGGGCGGCGGCGTGCCGGGTGGGGCCGAGGGGGATCGTGACCGGGTCCGCCGGTGTCCGGGTGGTGCGCGGAGGCGCTATGCCGAACTCCCGGAGCTTGCGACGGCCTTCAGGCGTGATGTCGTCCGTCGACCAGGCCGGGGTGAGCACCGGGCGGACGGTGACCTCCGGGATGCCGTGCTCGTGCAGCACCCGCTCGATGTCGGCCGACATCGCCTCGATCGCGGGGCACCCGGTGTACGTCGGGCTCAGCTCGACCTCCACGCGGCCGGGGCCGCGTGTGTGCACGGCGCGCAGCACGCCCAGCTCCTCCAGGTTCAGGACGGGCAGCTCGGGGTCGGGCACGGACCCGGCCAGCCTGCGCAGTTCGGCTTCGAGCGGGGTCTCCTGCTGGGCCTCTTGCTGGGTCTCCTGCTGGGTCTGATGCGCCTGGTGGGCGCGGGCCGTGGTCACCATGACGCCCCCGGGTGGCTGCGGTGCAGATGCTGCATCTCGGCCAGCATCCGGCCGAAGGACTCGGTGTGCACGCCCTGCCGGCCGGCTCCGGCGCTCCAGGCGCCGAGCTGCGGTCCCTCGGGCACGGTCAGCGTCGCCTCTTGCAGCACGTCGGCGACGGTCGTAGTCCACCTCGCTTGCAGTCCCTGCGGGTCGATGTCCAGGCCGGGGACCGGCTGGAACATCTCGCCGGTGTACCGCCACAGCGCGTCGACCGCGCGCTGCATCCGTGTGTGGCTCTCTTGTGTGCCGTCCCCGAGGCGCAGCGTCCACTGCCGGGCGTGGTCCTGGTGGTAGGCGACCTCCTTGACGGCCTTGGCGGCCAGGGGCGCGAACTCGGACCCGGTCTGGGCCAGTTCGGCGTAGAGGAGCTGTTGGTAGGTCGAGAAGTAGAGCTGCCGGGCGATGGTGTGGGCGAAGTCCCCGTTCGGCTGCTCGACCAGTTGCACGTTGCGGAAAGCGCGCTCCTCGCGCAGGTATGCCAGTTCGTCCTCGTCGCCCACCAGGCTCAGCAGGACGCGGGCCTGGCCGAGCAGGTCGAGCGCGATGTTCGCGAGGGCCAGCTCCTCTTCGAGGACCGGTGCGTGGCCCGCCCACTCCCCCAGGCGGTGCGAGAGCACCAGGGCGTCGTCACCGAGGGCCAGGGCGGCGGATGCGGTGTCCGTCGTGGCGGGCGTGCGCGGCTGCGTCGTACCAGGCTGCGTCACAGGTGCTTCACCCCTTCCGGGATCTCGTAGAACGTCGGGTGCCGGTAGGGCTTGTCGGCGGCGGGCTCGAAGAACGGGTCCTTCTCGTCCGGCGATGAGGCGGTGATCGCCGCGGACGGCACGACCCACAGGGAGACGCCCTCGCCGCGGCGGGTGTAGAGGTCCCGCGCGTTGCGCAGCGCCAGCTCCGCGTCCGGGGCGTGCAGGCTGCCGGCGTGCGTGTGGGAGAGGCCGCGGCGGGAGCGCACGAAGACCTCCCACAGGGGCCAGTCCGCGGTGCCGGAGGCGCTGCTCGGGGTGTCGCTCATACCGCCCTGCCTTCTCGTGTTGCCGGGGAGTGCTTGGCCGCGTGGGCCGCGGCGGCCTCGCGGACCCACGCGCCCTCGTCGTGGGCGCGCCTGCGCTGGGTGATGCGCTGTTCGTTGCACGGCCCGTTGCCCTTGAGGACGGCCTTGAACTCCGACCAGTCGATCGGTCCGAAATCGTGCTGCCCCCGCTCCTCGTTCCACCTCAACTCCGGGTCGGGGAGCGTGAGTCCGAGGGACTCGGCCTGGGGGACACAGATGTCCACGAAGCGCCGGCGCAGTTCGTCGTTCGAATGGCGCTTGATCTTCCACTCCATGGACTGCGCGGAGTGCGCGGACTCGTCGTCCGGCGGGCCGAACATCATCAGGGAGGGCCACCACCAGCGGTCCACGGCGTCCTGAGCCATCGCGTGCTGGGCCTCGGTGCCGCGGCTGAGCGCGAGCAGCAGCTCGTATCCCTGGCGCTGGTGGAAGGACTCCTCCTTGCAGACCCGCACCATCGCCCGCGCGTACGGCCCGTACGAGCAGCGGCAGAGCGGCACCTGGTTGGTGATCGCCGCGCCGTCCACGAGCCAGCCGATCGCTCCGACGTCGGCCCAGGTCAGCGTCGGGTAGTTGAAGATCGAGGAGTACTTCTGGCGACCGCTGTGCAGCTTGTCGAGCAGTTCGTCGCGGCCGGTGCCGAGCGTTTCCGCCGCGCTGTAGAGGTAGAGGCCGTGCCCCGCCTCGTCCTGGACCTTCGCCATCAGGATCGCCTTGCGGCGCAGCGAAGGGGCGCGCGTGATCCAGTTCGCCTCGGGCTGCATGCCGATGATCTCGGAGTGCGCGTGCTGGGCGATCTGTCGCACGAGCGTCGCGCGGTAGGCGTCGGGCATCCAGTCGCGGGGCTCGATGCGCTCGTCCGCGGCCACCGCCGCGTCGAACACGGCCTGGAACGCGGCGTCGCCCAGCTCGGCGGTGCCGTCCGCCCGTGCTTCGGCTGCGCGGTGCTGCGGGGTTGCTGTCGCCATGCCCGGTCCCCTCGACCTTGGGTGCCCGACCTCGGGTCGGGGCCTCACCAGCTCCCGACCGATCGTTCGGTTCGTCGGATTCAATGGTGGGTCTCGGCGCCGTAGGGTGTCAACCCTGCGCGGTCGGCCTGTGGATAACCTCGGACGTCTGTGCCGTGCGGGCGCTCCCCAGTACGGTTCCGGTGCGTCGTCCCGCGGGGCGACGGCGCGGGATCGGTTCGTCGCGGGGGCGCCGATCGGCGGATGGGCCGGGGACCGGCAGAACCGGATCGGGATCGGGGAGCACCGATGGAGACAGAAGCAGGCGCCGCGGGCGAGGGCGCCCGGCTCAGGACGGAGCCGGCGGCTCCGCCGCGACCCCGTCCGCCCGAGCCGTCGGAACCGTCGGAGCCGTCGGAGCCATTGGAACCGTCGGAACCGTCGGAACCGTCGGGGTCGGAGTCGGGCGGGGGGCCGGCCGGGGCACCCGAGCGACGCGGGCTCGCGGCGCTCTCCCCCGGTCATCAGCTGACCGCCGTCCTCGCGCTCATCGGCGTCGCGCTCGTCACCTGCGTGCACATCCTGATGGTGTTCCTGCACGTCGCGCCGTCGAACACGATCAGCAAGCAGCACGGTGAGCTCGTCGGCGCGTGGGTCTACCCGGAGTTCGAGCAGAACTGGAAGCTGTTCGCGCCCAACCCGCTCCAGCAGAACATCGCGGTGGAGGCCCGCGCCGAGGTGCGCACGCCCGACGGGGAGCTGAGCGCGACCCGCTGGTACGGCCTGTCCGCGCAGGACGGCGCCGCCATCGACGGAAACCTGCTGCCCAGCCACACGCAGCAGAACGAGCTGCGCCGCGCCTGGGACGTCTACACCGACACCCACAACGCGCAGAACCGGCCGAACGGCCTGCGCGGCACCCTGTCCGAGCAGTACCTGCGCCGCATCCTCGTGCTGCGCCTCGACCGGCTCGGGGCCGCGGGCAAGGGCGAGACCGTCGAGCGCGTCCAGATCCGCTCGAAGACGACCATGGTCGAGCCCCCGAAGTGGAGTGACGAGAAGGTGAACCAGAAGCCGGTGTACCGGCAGGTGCCGTGGTGGACGGTCACCTCCAGCGACGCACCGCTCGACAGCGGCGCGCGCGTGCGGGTGCAGTCATCGCTGGAGACCTCGGCGGGCGGTGACCGATGAACGGCGCACCCCCCGTGGGACTCATGGACCGCATGCAGCGGCGGCTGGGAGACGGCCTCCAGTGGATCACCGCGTCCGCGCTCGCCCCGTATCAGAGCGCCGTGATCCGCATCGGGTTCTCCGCGACCTGGCTGCTCTTCCTGCTGCGTGAATTCCCGCACCGCCAGGAGATGTACGGCCCCGACGGGCCGTGGAGCTGGGGCATGGCGCAGCAGCTCACCGAGGACAACCACGCGTTCAGCGCGCTCATGTGGTCCGACGGGCAGGGCTGGTTCGAGCTGGTCTACATAGTGGCGGTGGTGTCGTCCGCGCTGCTGATGCTGGGCTGGCGCACCCGCACCATGTCGGTCGTCTTCATGATCGGCGTGCTGTCCCTGCAGAACCGCAGCGTCTTCATGGGTGACGGCGGCGACAACGTCATCCACCTCATGTCGATCTATCTCGTCTTCACGCGGTGCGGGCAGGTCTGGTCGCTGGACGCCCGCAGGGCGCGGCGTGGTGGCACCGACGACCGGTTCGGCATCGTGCTGTGGTGGGTCATGGGGCTCGTACTCGCCGCGATGACGTTCACGGGGAAGGTCGGCGGCGGCTGGCTGCTGTTCTTCTGGGGAATGTGGGCGGCCCAAGCGGTGTGGTGGTCCGTGAACCGCCGCGATCCGCAGGGCGAATCCCGCCTCCTGTGCGACGTCGTCGCCAACCTGCTGCACAACGCCGGACTGCTCGTGGTGATGGTCGAGGCGTGTCTGATCTACGCGACGGCGGGCTGGTACAAGATCCAGGGCAGCCGATGGCAGGACGGCACCGCGGTCTACTACCCGCTTCACCTGGACTACTTCTCGCCCTGGCCCGCCCTGGGCGAGCTGCTGACCACGTTCGGCCCGATGGTGCTGCTCGTGACGTACGGGACCGTGGCCGTCCAGGTCGCCTTTCCGTTCACCGTCTTCAACCGGCGCCTCAAGAACGTCCTGTTGGTGTTCATGATGCTGGAGCACGCGGTCATCGCCGTCGTGCTCGGTCTTCCCTTCTTCTCGCTCGCGATGATCGCCGCGGACGCGGTGTTCCTGCCGACGTCCTTCTTGGTGCGCGTCGGCGGCTGGGTGGCACGCGCGCGTGGTCGCGTTTTCGCCCCTACGAAGACCGCGGCCGCACCCGACCGGCCCGCGCAGGCCGACGGCGAACCGGTGGCGGCGGAGCAGTCGGCCGTGCGCACGTAGGCTTCCTGCCGTGAACGGGACGAGTACGGCGGACGGTGCGGGCGGCATGCGGGACGAGCGGCCCGAGGGTCCACGGAGCGCGGGGGCCGCCGAGGACGCCGTGCGTGCCTGGCGGCGGCTCGCGGACTCCGCGGTGCTGCTCGACGGGTTCCACGCCCTCAAGCACGCCGTACGCTTCGGCGCCGACGTCCCGGTCGCGCTGGCCGTCGACCGTGCGTCCGCGCTCGCCCTCGCCGACGAGCTCGCCCCCGATGTCGTACGGGACCTGGCGGGGCTCCTCGTGGAGGTTCCGGGCGAGGTGCTGCGCGGTCTCGTGCCGCGGCTGCATCCCACCGGGGTCGCCGCACTCGCCGGGCGCCCCGCGCGGGCCGACAACCTGGCCGCCCTCGGACGCCAAGCGCGCACCACCCCCGTCGTCGTGCTCGACAACCCGCGCAACCTCGGCAACGCGGGTGCCGTGATCCGCCTCGCCGCCGGCTACGGCGCCACCGGGGTCGTCACCACCGGTGACCTCGACCCTTGGCACCCCACCGTCGTACGGGGCGGGGCAGGGCTGCACTTCGCGACCGCCGTGGAGCGGCTCGCGGTCGAGGAGCTGCCGAGCGGGCCGCTGTACGCGCTCGACCCCGAAGGCGCGGACATCCGCGGCCTGAAGCTGCCCGACGACGCCCTGCTCGCCTTCGGGTCCGAGCGCAGTGGCCTCTCCGCCGAACTACGCGCGCGTGCCGACCAGTTGGTGTCGCTGCCGATGCGGCCCCAGGTCTCCAGCTACAACCTGGCCACCAGCGTCGGCATGACGCTCTTCCACTGGAGCGCGCACAGCACGAACGCGCCCTAGGCGGACACGGCCTGTGCGGCCTCCCGGCGCACCTCCACCACCCGGAAGCGGTTCGCCACGAAGGCGCCGTCGCACAGGGCCGCGTTCGCCGCGGGGTTGCCGCCCGAGCCGTGGAAGTCGGAGAACGCCGCCGTCTGGTTCACGTACACCCCGCCCGTCAGATTGAGCGAGAGCTGCGCGCACTCCTCCAGGCAGACCTCCTCGACGGACTGCGCCACCTCCTCGGAGGTGGTGTACGCGCCGACCGTCATGGCGCCCTTCTCGCGCACCGTGCGGCGCAGGAGGTCCACCGCGTCGCCGGTCGAGTCGACGGAGACCGCGAAGGAGACCGGGCCGAAGCACTCGCTCATGTAGGCGGCCTCCGCGTCGGCCCCCTCCCACTGTTTCCGCGCTCCGTCCAGCTTCACGATCACCGGCGTACGGACCACGGCGTCAGGGAAGTCGGGGTTGCTGATCTCCCGTGAGGGCAAGGCGACTTCGCCGATGCCGGGTGCCGCGTCGAGCCGGGCCTTCACGTCCGGGTTGACCAGCGCGCCCAGCAGCCCGTTCGCCCGGGCGTCGTCGCCGAGCAGACCGCCGACCGACCTCGCGAGGTCGGCCACCACCTCGTCGTACGCCTTCGGGCCCTCGTCCGTGGTGATGCCCTCGCGCGGCACCAGGAGGTTCTGCGGTGTGGTGCACATCTGGCCGCTGTACAGGGACAGCGAGAACGCCAGGTTCGTCAGCATGCCCTTGTAGTTGTCGGTCGAGTCGATCACCACTGTGTTGACGCCGGACTTCTCCGTGTAGACCTGCGCCTGCCGGGCGTTCGTCTCCAGCCAGTCGCCGAAGGCCGTGGACCCCGTGTAGTCGATGATCCTGATCTCGGGGCGTACGGCCAGGGTCTTGGCGATTCCCTCCCCGGGCCGCTCGGCCGCCAGCGCCACCAGGTTCGGGTCGAAGCCCGCCTCGGCGAGGACCTCGCGGGCCACCTGCACGGTGAGCGCGAGGGGCAGCACCGCGCGAGGGTGCGGCTTCACCAGGACCGGGTTGCCGGTGGCCAGGGAGGCGAACAGGCCCGGATACCCGTTCCACGTAGGGAACGTGTTACAGCCGACCAGCAGGGAGATGCCGCGCGCGACCGGCGTGAACCGCTTGTCCAGGACCAGGGGGTCGCGCTTGCCCTGGGGCTTGGACCACTCCGCGGTGTCCGGGGTGCGTACCTGCTCCGCGTACGCGTACGCCACCGCCTCCAGGCCGCGGTCCTGCGCGTGCGGGCCGCCCGCCTGGAACGCCATCATGAAGGCCTGGCCGCTGGTGTGCATGACCGCGTGCGCGAACTCGTGCGTCCGCGCGCTGATCCGGGCCAGGATCTCCAGGCACGTCACCGCGCGCACCTCGGCGCCCGCCTCGCGCCACGCGCGCATGCCCGCGCGCATGGCCGGAAGCAGCACGTCGATGTCGGCGTGCGGATACGTGACATCCAACTCGATCCCGTACGGCGACACTTCACCGCCCACGAACCCGTCCGTGCCGGGCTGGGCGAGGTCGAGGCGGGTGCCGAGCAGGGCGTCGAAGGCGGCCTTGCCCTCGGGCATGCTCAGGCTCCCGTTCTCCCCGTAGGCCTTGGGGTGCTCCGGGTGCGGGGACCAGTACGCGCGCGTGCGGATCGCTTCCAGCGTCTGGTCGAGCGTCGGCCGGTGCTTGGCGATCAGGTCGTGCGCGGTGAGTTCGGCGGCGGCCATGGGGGACCAACTCCTCCTGGGCTGCGGCTCCTCGTCGAGCCGGCGAGCTGGGCGGGACTGGGCAGGAACGGACCAACAGGGTTAGAGTAACCGAACGATCGGTCGGGACAAGAGGGTGCGGAAAAGCTGTGGAAAACCCGCGCCGGAACCGTCCCGATGAGCCCCGGAACCCTGGGGTCGGACGAGGTACGGGAGGATCACGTGCATGACAGCACATGACCGTCTCGTCGGCGTGGTGGGCACCGGCACCATGGGGCAGGGCATCGCCCAGGTCGCCCTCGTCGCCGGGCATCCCGTCCGGCTGTACGACGCCGTGCCAGGGCGTGCGAGGAGCGCCGCCGAGTCGATCGCCGCGCGCCTCGACCGGCTCGTCGAGAAGGGCCGCATGGACGCCGCCGGGCGGGCGGCCGCGGTCGCGCGGCTCGAACCCGCGCAGACGCTCGGCGAGTTGGCGCCCGCGACGCTCGTCGTCGAGGCCGTCCTGGAGCGACTCGACGTCAAGCAGGACCTGTTCCGTGAGCTGGAGGACGTCGTCGCGGAGGACTGTCTGCTCGCGACCAACACCTCGTCCCTGTCCGTGACGGCGATCGGCGGGTCACTGCGCCGGCCGGGCCGCTTCGTGGGGCTGCACTTCTTCAACCCGGCGCCCCTGATGCCGCTGGTGGAGGTCGTCTCCGGCGCCGCCACCGACGTCACCGCGGCCACGCGCGCGTACGAGACCGCCCGCGCCTGGGGCAAGACCCCGGTGGCCTGCGCGGACACCCCCGGCTTCCTGGTCAACCGGATCGCGCGGCCCTTCTACGCGGAGGCGTTCGCCGTGTACGAGGAGCAGGGCGCCGACCCCGCCACCATCGACGCCGTGCTGCGCGAGAGCGGCGGCTTCAGGATGGGGCCGTTCGAGCTCACCGACCTGATCGGGCAGGACGTCAACGAGGCCGTGACGCGCTCCGTGTGGGAGGGCTTCTTCCAGGACGCGAAGTTCCGGCCCTCGCTGGCCCAGCGCCGCCTGGTGGAGGCCGGCCGCCTGGGCCGCAAGTCGGGCCAGGGCTGGTACGCGTACGGGGAGGACGCCGAGCGTCCCGAGCCGCACACCGCGGGTCCTGCCGAGCCGCCCGCGCGCGTGACCGTCGAGGGCGACCTGGAGTCCGCGGGCGAGCTGATCCCGATGATGCGCGAGGCCGGCATCGAGGTCGTCCAGGAGGACGAGGACAAGGGCACGCGCATCGTGCTGCCCAGCGGCGGCCAGCTCGTGCAGGCGGACGGCCAGACGTCCATCGAGTTCCGCGACGTCGTCTACTTCGACCTCGCCGTCGACTACCGCAGGGCGACCCGCATCGCCCTGGCCACCAGCCAGGAAAGCAACCCGCGCACCCTCGGCGAGGTCGTCGGTCTCTTCCAGGCGCTCGGCAAGGAAGTCAGCGTCATCGGCGACGTGCCCGGCATGATCGTGGCCCGGACCGTGGCGCGGATCATCGACCTGGCGCACGACGCCCTCGCGCGCGGGGTGGCCACCGAGGGCGACATCGACACCGCGATGCGCCTGGGCGTCAACTACCCGCTGGGACCCCTGGAGTGGGGTCGCAGGCTCGGCCGGGGCTGGGCCTGCGGGCTGCTCGAGGAACTGCACGAACGCGACCCCTCGGGGCGGCACGCGCCGTCCCTGGCCCTCTTCCGGCACTCGTACACCCCCAAGAAGTGGGAGGGCTCCGCATGACCACCGCACGACGGGACACGGGCGCGCGCCGCGACACCTACACGCCTGAGAGTCTGCTCGCGGTCGCGGTCACCGTCTTCAACGAGCGCGGCTACGACGGCACGTCCATGGAGCACCTCTCCAAGGCGGCCGGCATCTCCAAGTCGTCGATCTACCACCATGTGACGGGCAAGGAGGAGCTGCTGCGCCGCGCCGTGAGCCGCGCGCTCGACGGCCTCTTCGGGATCCTCGACGAGCAACCCGCGCGCGCGGGACGCGCGATCGAGCGCCTGGAGTACGTCACACGGCGCATGGTCGAGGTGCTCACCGGTGAACTGCCGTACGTGACGCTCCTGTTGCGGGTGCGCGGCAACACCGACACCGAGCGGTGGGCCATGGAGCGGCGCAGGGAGTTCGACCACCAGGTCGCCCAGCTGCTCAGGGCGGCCGCGGCCGACGGGGACGTACGCGGTGACATCGAGGTGCGGCTCGCCACGCGGCTCGTCTTCGGGATGATCAACTCGCTGGTGGAGTGGTACCGGCCGGACGGCGGCGGGATCGGCGACCGTGAAGTGGCGGACGCCGTGGTCGAGCTGGTCTTCCAGGGGCTGCGTAAGGCCGGCTGACCCCGAGCCGCCCCGAGCCGCCCGTGGGTCCTTCGGGGGGCCCTTGTGGGCCCTCAGAGGTCCGGTGCGCTCCCTTCGAGGTCCTCCTCATCGAAGACCAGCAGCGTGCGCGTGCTCAGCACCTCGGGGATGGACTGGAGCTTGGTGAGGACCAGCTCGCGCAGGGCGCGGTTGTCCTCCGTGTGCACCAGGATCAGGACGTCGAAATCGCCGCTGACCAGTGCGATGTGCGAGGCCTCCGGCAGTCGGCGCAGCTGCTCGCGCACGGTCCGCCAGGTGTTCTGAACGATCTTTAGCGTGATGTAGGCGGAGGCGCCCTGGCCGGCCCGCTCGTGGTTGACGCGGGCGCCGAACCCGCGGATCACACGGTCCTCGATGAGGCGGTTGATCCGTGCGTAGGCGTTCGCCCGGGACACATGGACCTGCTCGGCGACGGAGCGTATCGACGCGCGACCGTCCTTCAGCAGCAGCTGCAGGATGTCCCGGTCGATGGCGTCCAGCGGGCGGGCCGCGGGGTCCGGGACCGGGCTCCCGGAGCCGTCGGCCATTTGTTCAGATGCCATCCGCCCCCGCCTCCTTACCATGGACGTACTGCGTTCATCTCAGGCTGTGGAGAACCGATTGTCCACAGCCTGGAGGTGCCTGTAGCCAAAATGTGCCGTCGACCGAACAATCGGTAGGTGAGGCGCATCACATCCGACGCGCCGTCCGAGCCGCTCCCACGAGGAGGTGTCGTCATGACGGTCATGGACCAGCGGGCCGCGCGCGAGGGCAGTCCCGTCCCGCCGCCCGCCTGGCAGCCCCGCACGGACCCCGCGCCGCTGCTGCCCGACGCCGAGCCCCACCGGGTCCTGGGCACCGACTCCGCCGCCCGCGTGGACCCCGGGCTGCTGCGCCGCCTGTACGCGGAGGTGGTGCGCGGCCGTAGGTACAACGCGCAGGCGACCGCGCTGACCAAGCAGGGCCGCCTCGCCGTGTACCCCTCGACGACCGGCCAGGAGGCCGCCGAGGTCGCCGCGGCGCTGGTCCTGGAGGAGCGGGACTGGCTCTTTCCCAGCTACCGCGACACCCTCGCCGCCGTCGCCCGCGGCCTCGACCCCGTACAGGCCCTGACCCTGCTGCGGGGCGACTGGCACACCGGGTACGACCCGCGCGAGCACCGCATCGCGCCGTTGTGCACCCCGCTCGCGACGCAGCTCCCGCACGCCGTGGGCCTCGCACATGCCGCGCAGCTCAAGGGCGACGATGTGGTGGCGCTCGCCATGGTCGGCGACGGCGGCACCAGCGAGGGCGACTTCCACGAGGCGCTGAACTTCGCCGCCGTGTGGCAGGCGCCGGTCGTCTTCCTCGTGCAGAACAACGGGTTCGCCATCTCCGTGCCGCTGGCCAAGCAGACCGCGGCGCCGTCCCTGGCCCACAAGGCCGTCGGATACGGGATGCCGGGCCGCCTGGTCGACGGGAACGACGCGGCGGCGCTGCACGAGGTGCTCACCGACGCCGTCGCCCGCGCGCGCGGGGGCGGTGGTCCGACGCTGGTCGAGGCCGTCACGTACCGGATGGACGCGCACACGAACGCCGACGACGCGACGCGCTACCGCAGCGAGGCCGAGGTCGAGATGTGGCGGGCGCACGACCCGGTCCTGCTCCTGGAGCGGGAGTTGACCGGCCGCGGGCTCATCGACGAGGACGGCATCCGGGCCGTGCGCGACGGCGCCGAGGAACAGGCGGCCGAGCTGCGCGCGCGCATGAACCAGGACCCCGCCCTGGACCCGATGGACCTCTTCGGTGACGTGTACGCCGAGCAGACCCCCCAACTGCGGGAGCAGGCGGCACTGTTGCGGGCCGAGCTCGACGCCGAGGCGGAAGGGGAACAGGCATGACCACCGTGGCCCGTCCGCCCAGAAGCAAACCCGCGACCAAGCCCGCCACCATGGCTCAGGCGCTCGGCCGCGCGCTGCGCGACTCCATGGCCGAGGATCAGGCCGTGCACGTCATGGGCGAGGACGTGGGCACCCTGGGCGGCGTCTTCCGGATCACCGACGGGCTCGCGAAGGAGTTCGGCGAGGACCGCTGCACGGACACCCCGCTCGCCGAGGCGGGCATCCTCGGCGCCGCCGTGGGCATGGCCATGTACGGGCTCCGGCCGGTCGTGGAGATGCAGTTCGACGCGTTCGCGTTCCCCGCCTTCGAGCAGCTGATCTCGCACGTCGCGCGGATGCGCAACCGCACGCGCGGCGCCATGCCGCTGCCCATCACCGTGCGGGTGCCGTACGGCGGCGGGATCGGCGGCGTGGAGCACCACAGCGACTCGTCCGAGGCGTACTACATGGCGACACCGGGCCTGACCGTCGTCACACCGGCCACGGTCGCGGACGCGTACGGGCTGCTGCGGCAGTCCATCGCCTCCGACGACCCGGTCATCTTCCTGGAGCCCAAGCGCCTTTACTGGACGAGGGATTCCTGGAACCCGGAGGCACCGGAAGACGTTCTTCCGATAGGTACGGCAGTGGTTCGCCGCCCCGGCACCAGTGCCACGCTGCTCACGTACGGACCGTCCGTCCCCGTCTGCCTGGAGGCGGCCGAGGCGGCCCGGGAGGAGGGGTGGGATCTTGAAGTGGTCGACCTGCGCTCGCTGGTGCCGTTCGACGACGCGACGGTCACCGAGTCCGTCCGGCGCACGGGACGCGCGGTCGTCGTACACGAGTCGGGTGGCTTCGGCGGGCCCGGCGGGGAGATCGCCGCGCGCGTGACCGAGCGTTGCTTCCATCATTTGGAGGCTCCGGTGCTGCGGGTGGCCGGTTTCGACATTCCGTATCCGCCGCCCATGCTGGAGCGGCACCATCTGCCCGGAGTGGACCGGGTACTGGACGCGGTGGCCCGGCTGCAATGGGATCAGTGAGGGACGGTGGGGTAATGGCGCAGGTGCTCGAGTTCAAGCTGCCCGACCTCGGGGAGGGGCTCACCGAGGCGGAGATCGTGCAGTGGCTGGTGAAGGTCGGTGACGTCGTCGCCGTTGACCAGCCCGTCGTCGAGGTGGAGACGGCCAAGGCGATGGTCGAGGTGCCGTGCCCGTACGGAGGTGTGGTCACGGCCCGCTTCGGCGACGAGGGCAGCGAACTGCCGGTCGGGGCGCCGTTGTTGATGGTGGCCGTGGGAGCGGAGTCGCCGTCGGACGTGCCGCTGTCGGATGTACCCGCACCGTCTTCCGCCGCCGCCGAGGAGCCCGCGAAGGCGGAGAAGGCCGAGGGCTCGCAGGGCTCGGGGAACGTGCTGGTGGGGTACGGGACCACCACCGCGCCGACCCGGCGCAGGCGGGTACGGCCCGCGCCGCTGGACAGCGTGCCCGCCGTGCCGGAGAGCGCACCGCGTGCCCAGGGGCCGGTCCCCGTGATCTCCCCGCTCGTCCGCAAGCTCGCCCGCGACCGCGGCGTGGACCTCAGAGAGCTGACCGGCTCCGGGCCCGACGGGCTCATCCTCAGGGGAGACGTAGAAAACGCGGCCAGCGCAACGAACGCGACCAACACGGCGACCGCGGCCAGCGCAACGAACACGGCCAACACAGCGAACGCCGCCACCGAGGCTCCCGCCGCCCCTGAGCGCACCCCCCCTCCCGCCCCCGCCCCCGCTCCGGCTGCCACCCGGCAGGAGCACCGCACTCCCTTGCGCGGCATCCGCGGCGCCGTGGCCGACAAGCTGTCCCGCAGCCGGCGCGAGATACCCGACGCGACCTGCTGGGTGGACGCCGATGCCACGGAACTCATGCACGCGCGCGTGGCGATGAATTCCGCGACCGGCCCCTCCGCGGGTCCCAAGATCTCCGTGCTCGCGCTCCTCGCCCGCATCTGCACCGCGGCCCTGGCCCGCTACCCGGAGCTGAACGCCACGGTCGACATGGAGCGGCGCGAGATCGTCCGGCTCGACGAGGTGCACCTCGGGTTCGCCGCGCAGACCGACCGCGGCCTGGTCGTGCCCGTCGTACGGGACGCCCACGCGCGCGGAGCCGAATTGCTGAGCGCCGAGTTCGCCCGGCTCACCGAGGCCGCACGGGACGGGAAGCTGTCGCCCGCGGAACTCACCGGCGGCACCTTCACGTTGAACAACTACGGGGTGTTCGGCGTCGACGGCTCCACGCCGATCATCAACCACCCCGAGGCGGCCATGCTCGGTGTCGGCCGCATAGCCGCCAAGCCCTGGGTGCACGAAGGGGAGTTGGCGGTCCGTCAGGTCGTCCAGCTCTCGCTCACCTTCGACCACCGGGTGTGCGACGGAGGCACGGCGGGTGGCTTCCTGCGGTACGTCGCGGACTGCGTGGAACAACCGGCGGTGCTGCTGCGCACCCTGTGACCGACCGGCCCGGTGGCAAGGATCGTCCGCCCGCCTGGTGGCAATGATCGCCCGTAAGCCCATACTCGGGGGATGAACGCGTACGACGCCATCGTCCTCGCCGGGGGCGGCGCGCGCCGTCTCGGCGGCGCGGACAAGCCCGGTGTGCGGGTCGGCGGTCGCGCGCTGCTCGACCGGGTCCTTCACGCGTGCGGCGGGGCCCGCGCCACCGTGGTGGTCGCCGAGCCGCGCCGCACCGCGCGCCCCGTCGTCTGGGCCCGCGAGGAGCCGCCGGGCGGGGGGCCGCTCGCCGCGCTGGAGGCGGGGATCCGGGGGCTCGAGTCCGCACCGGCCCCGGTGGCGGAGAGCGTCCTCGTGCTCTCCGCCGATCTGCCGTTCCTGGGCGAGCACACCGTACGAGGACTCCTCGACGCGCTCGAATCCGAGAGCGAACCTGGCGGCGCAAACGGCGGCGCCAGCAACAGTGCGATCGGCGGCGCCGACAGCAGCGCGATCGGCGGCGTGAACAACGGCGCGATCGGCGGCGCAGCCAACCGCGCGATCGACGGCGCCCTGCTGGCCGACGGAGACGGCCGTGACCAGCCGCTCGTCGCCGTCTACCGGTACGCGGCGCTGCGCCGCGTACTCGGCGAACTCGCGGCCGAGCACGGTGACCTCAATGGACTGCCGCTGCGCCTGCTCACCCGTAACCTCAGCCTCACCCGCATCATCGACCCCGTCGCGTCGTTCGACTGCGACACCTGGGACGACATCGCCGCCGCCCGGTCACGTATCAGGGAGCATGGACGAGTGCTTGACGAATGGATCACCGCAGCCAAGAACGAACTGGGCATCGACCTGGACGTCGACACGGGCGTCCTGCTCGACCTCGCCCGTGACGCCGCGCACGGCGTCGCGCGCCCCGCGGCGCCGTTGACGACGTTCCTCGTGGGATACGCCGCGGCGCAGGCAGGAGGCGGCCCCGAAGCCGTCGCGTCGGCCGCGGCGAAGGCGGCCGAGCTCGCCAACCGCTGGGCGCAAGAGGCCGATTCCGAGCCGGAGTCCGACGCCAAGCCGGACGCGGGATGAACGCCCACAGCGGGCGGTCCGCGCAGACCGCCCCGGTGGATGTCGACCCGATGGACGTCGACGTGGACGAGGCGCTCGCCCTGGCGAACGACCACCGGCCCCACCACAACCGGCCCGACGACACGCGGCCCGGCGGCACCCGGGCCGCCG
>NZ_JAOZYC010000172.1:0-52706 GCF_035798155.1 Streptomyces endophyticus
CCCGAGCCAAGAGGCTCGGGCCCACCACCCACACGTTCCGCCGGGCTACGGCAGCTGCGCTGCCCGCGCCTCACGCCGATTACCACGGAAATTGTTCACGCGGCGGGCCGTCGCGAAGAGCGGGATCACGGCGCCGAGAACGACCTGCAGCGTGCAGCCCGTCGCGAGCAGCAGCTGCCCGCCGGGCGCGTCGAACGCCCACGCCGCCAGGAGCCCCATGCTCGCCACGATCCACCCCAGCATCGCCACGGCGAGCCGCCCCCGCGGCTTCGGGTACTCGACACGGCTGACCATGAGCCACGCCGTACCGATGATCGCGAGGAGCGTCGCCACGAAGGGCAGCTCGAGCAGCACGATCGAGACGACGGTCAGCGCGCCGAACGGCGACGGCATCCCCTGGAACGTGCCGTCCTTCACGGTCACGCACGAGAACCGCGCAAGCCGCAGCACCACCGCCAGCAACACCACGATGGCGCCCACCGCCGCGACTCTCTGGTGCGCGTCGTCGGCGACCATCCCGTACACGAGGACGAAGTACGCCGGGGCAAGCCCGAAGCTGATCAGGTCCGACAGGTTGTCCAGCTCCGCGCCCATCGGCGAGGATCGCAGCTTGCGCGCCACGAGACCGTCGAACAGGTCGAAGATCGCGGCGGCGAGCATCAGGATCACGGCGGTCGCGGCGGAGTGCCGCGCCATGCCGGAGTCCGAGCTGCCCTGGATGTGCGGGATCAGGATCCCGGTCGTCGTGAAGTAGACGGCCATGAAGCCGCACGTGGCGTTGCCCAGCGTGAGGGTGTCCGCTATCGACAGGCGAAGCGACAGCGGCATTTCTTCCGCGTCGTCCGCCAGGTCGTCATCGGCCCAGGCCGGAGTCTCATGATCAGTCACGGTCAATTCGGGTCACCCCAGCCACCGTCTTCTGGCCGACCTCGACGTCGGCCTCGACGCCCTCAGGGAGGTAGATGTCGACACGCGAACCGAAGCGGATCAGGCCGATCCGCTCGCCCTGCTCGACCTTCGTGCCCTGGGGGATGTAGGGCACGATGCGGCGGGCGACGGCGCCGGCGATCTGGACCATCTCGATGTCACCGAGCTCGGTGTCGAAGTGCCAGACGACGCGCTCGTTGTTCTCGCTCTCCTTGTTGAACGCCGGAACGAAACCGCCGGGGATGTGCTCGACGGAGGACACGGTGCCCGCGAGGGGAGCGCGGTTCACGTGCACGTTCAGCGGGCTCATGAAGATCGCGACGCGGGTGCGCCCGTCCTTCCACGGCATGATGCTCTGCACCACGCCGTCGGCCGGGGAGATGACCCGGCCCTCGGCGATCTCGCGCTCGGGGTCGCGGAAGAACCACAGCATGCCGGCCGCCAGAGCGGTGGTCGGGACGGCGAGTGCTGCTGCCTTCTTGGAGCGACGCGAGCGCGCCAGGCTGAGGGCAGCCGTGGCGACGGTCGGGAGAAGCCACGGCGAGGCTCCGCGCGCAAGACGTCCCTTGAGGACGCCGTCGCGTGGTGCAGAGATTTGGCTGTGGGGCATGGATGACCTTCGTAGCGGATGAGGCCGCGCAGTTTACGGGGGGACGGCGGCTTTTCCGGGGATGCTATCGGTTGCGAGCCACAACTGGGCAAGCCAGGAAGCCACATCGGACGGCAGGCATCCCCCGGAGCACGCCTACGGGGTGTGATCTTCTTCGCGAAGAAACACCCCGTAAACGGACATCTGGCCCAGGATCAGCCTTGGGATCGATACTCCTCGAGGAGTCGACGACCAATGATCATTTTCTGGATCTCGGCGGTACCTTCGCCGATCAACAGCATCGGGGCCTCGCGGTAGAGGCGCTCGATCTCGTACTCCTTGGAGAAGCCGTAGCCGCCATGGATCCGGAACGCGTCCTCGACGACTTCTTTGCAGTATTCGGAGGCCAGGTACTTGGCCATCCCTGCTTCGAGGTCGTTACGTTCCCCTGAGTCCTTTTTGCGTGCTGCATTGACCATCATCGCATGAGCGGCCTCGACCTTGGTGGCCATCTCGGCCAACTTGAACTGGATCGCCTGGTGCTGCGCGATGGGCTTTCCGAATGTGTGCCGTTGCTGCGCGTAATCGACACCCAGCTCAAATGCACGCTGTGCGACGCCGCAGCCACGCGCCGCGACATTCACGCGCCCGACCTCCACGCCGTCCATCATCTGGTAAAAGCCCCGGCCGGTCTCCCCGCCCAGTACGCGATTGGCCGGAATGCGCAGGTCATCCATGATGAGTTCGGTCGTGTCGACGCCCTTGTAACCCATCTTGTCGATCTTTCCGGGGATGGTCAGGCCCGGACGGACCTCGCCGAAACCGGGTTCCTTCTCCACGAGGAACGTCGTCATCGACTTGTGCGGCGCGGAGCCCTCCGGGTGACCTTCATCACTTCGCGTGAGAACAGCCACAAGCGTTGACGAACCGCCGTTCGTCAGCCACATCTTCTGGCCGTTCAGAAGGTAACTGTCGCCGTCCTTAACCGCCTTTGACGTGATGGCCGACACGTCGGAGCCAAGTCCCGGTTCGGACATGGAGAATGCGCCGCGCACCTCGCCGAGCGCCATGCGGGGCAGGAAGTGATCCTTCTGTTCCTGCGTCCCGTGCTGCTTGAGCATGTAGGCGACGATGAAGTGGGTGTTGATGATGCCGGAGACCGACATCCAGCCGCGCGCTATCTCCTCCACGCACAGCGCATAGGTGAGCAGTGACTCGCCCAGACCCCCGTACTCCTCGGGAATCATCAGCCCGAACAGGCCCAACTCCTTGAGCCCGTCGACGATCTGTTGCGGGTACTCGTCGCGGTGTTCGAGTTCGGTCGCGACCGGGAGGATCTCTTTGTCGACGAAGTCCCTGACCGTGGAGAGGATTTCCCGCTGCACATCGGTCAGGCCGTGGGTCTGGGCGAGTCGGCTCATGGTTACTTGCTCTCCCGAAGTTCCGGGCGGCCGGGCTGTTCGCCGCCGCGCTCCTTGATGTACGTCTCGGTGGGCACCATCACCTTGCGGCGGAAGACGCAGACGAGCGTGCCGTCCTGCTTGTAGCCCTTGGTCTCCACATAGACGATGCCCCGGTCCGATTTCGACTTGGACGGAGTCTTGTCCAGGACGGTCGTCTCGCCGTAGAGGGTGTCGCCGTGGAAGGTCGGAGCCACGTGCTTGAGCGACTCGATCTCCAGATTGGCGATCGCCTTGCCCGACACGTCCGGCACGGACATCCCGAGGAGGAGCGAGTAGATGTAGTTCCCGACGACGACGTTCTTGCCGAAGTCCGTCGTCTTCTCCGCATAGTTCGAGTCCATGTGGAGCGGGTGGTGGTTCATTGTCAGGAGACAGAAGAGATGGTCGTCGTACTCGGTGACCGTCTTTCCGGGCCAGTGCTTGTAGACGTCCCCGACGGTGAACTCTTCGTAAGTGCGGCCGAACTGCATGGTGTCGTCACGCCTCCGGGATCTCGAACTTGGACGTGCGCCGCATGCCGGCCGCACGTCCCTTCCCGGAAATGACGAGCGCCATCTTCCGGCTGGCCTCGTCGATCATCTCGTCGCCGAGCATCGCCGAGCCCTTCTTGCCGCCGGCCTCGGACGTGCAGTAGTCGTACGCGTCCAGGATCAGCTCGGCGTGGTCGTAGTCCTCCTGGGAGGGCGAGAAGACCTCGTTGGCGGCCTCGACCTGGCCGGGGTGCAGGACCCACTTGCCGTCGAAGCCGAGCGCCGCGGCGCGGCCCGCGACCTCGCGGAAGCCGTCGACGTTCTTGATCTGGAGGTACGGGCCGTCGATCGCCTGGAGGTCGTTGGCGCGGGCCGCCATCAGGATCTTCATGAGGATGTAGTGGTACGCGTCGGCGCCGTAGCCGGGCGGCTGCTCGCCGACGACCAGGGACTTCATGTTGATGGAGGCCATGAAGTCGGCCGGGCCGAAGATGATGGTCTCGGTGCGCGGCGAGGCCTCGGCGATCGCGTTCACGTTGTTGAGGCCCTGCGCGTTCTCGATCTGCGCCTCGATGCCGATCTTGCCGACCTCGAAGCCCATCGTCTTCTCGATCTGCGTGAGCAGCAGGTCGAGCGCGACGACCTGCTCGGCGCTCTGCACCTTCGGCAGCATGATGCAGTCGAGGTTCTGGCCCGCGCCCTCGACGACGGTCACGACGTCCCGGTACGTCCACTCGGTCGTCCAGTCGTTGACCCGCACGACGCGCGTCTTGCCCGTCCAGTCGCCCTCGTTGAGGAACTTGACGATGGTGTGCCGCGCCTCGGGCTTGGCGAGCGGGGCGCAGGCGTCCTCCAGGTCGAGGAAGACCTGGTCGGCGTCGAGGCCCTGGGCCTTCTCCAGGAAGCGCGGGTTGCTGCCGGGTACGGCGAGACACGAGCGGCGCGGGCGAAGGCGGTTGACCTGGGTCATGCGGGGACCTCCAGTGGGTCGAGGTGGTTCGCTGTGCGGATCTCGTCGACGATACGGCCGATGATCTCCGTGATGCCGAAGTCCTTGGGGGTGAAGACGGCGGCCACACCCGCCCGCTTCAGGTCCTCGGCGTCGGCGTTGGGGATGATGCCGCCGACGATCACGGGGATGTCGGTGGCGCCCGCCTCACGCAGGCGGGCGAGCACGTCGGGCACCAGCTCGGCGTGCGATCCGGACAGGATCGACAGGCCGACACAGTGCACGTCCTCGGCGAGAGCCGCGGACACGATCTGTTCGGGCGTGAGCCGGATGCCCTGGTAGACCACCTCGAACCCGGCGTCGCGGGCCCGTACGGCGATCTGCTCGGCGCCGTTGGAGTGCCCGTCCAGGCCCGGCTTGCCGACCAGGAGGCGGAGCTTGCCGCCCAGTTCGTCACCGGTGCGGCGGACCTTCTCGCGGACCTCGGCGAGCGGCGTGCCCTCCTCGGCGGTGACCGCGACCGGCGCCGACGAGACGCCGGTGGGGGCGCGGAACTCGCCGAACACCTCGCGCAGGGCCGCCGCCCACTCGCCGGTCGTGACCCCGGCGCGGGCGCATTCGAGGGTGGCCTCCATGAGGTTCTCCGTACCCTCCGCGGCCTCCTTGAGGCGGTCGAGCGCCTGCCCGGTGGTCGGGTAGTGGAACGGATCGCCCATGCCCTGCCGGTCGGAGGACTCCTCACGCGTCGTACGCCAGTCACCGATGGCGCGGACGACCTTTGCCTCGACGTCGTGGTCCACCGTCATGATCGCGGTGTCCAGGTCGGCGGTGAGCGGGTTCGGCTCGGTCGATTCGTAGACGTTCACGCCGACGATCTTCTCCTCGCCGGCCTCGATCTTCGCGCGGCGCTCCGCGTGCGAGGAGACGAGCTGGGACTTGAGGTAGCCCGACTCGACGGCGGCCAGCGCGCCGCCCATCTCCTGGATCCGCTCGATCTCGGCGAAGGAGTCGGTGACGAGCTCGTCGACCTTCTTCTCGATGACGTGCGAGCCCGCGAAGATGTCCTCGTACTCCAACAGGTCGCTCTCGTGGGCGAGGACCTGCTGGATGCGCAGGGACCACTGCTGGTCCCAGGGGCGCGGGAGCCCCAACGCCTCGTTCCAGGCGGGGAGTTGGACGGCGCGGGCGCGGGCGTCCTTGCTGAGCGTCACGGCCAGCATTTCGAGCACGATCCGCTGGACGTTGTTCTCGGGCTGGGCCTCGGTCAGGCCGAGCGAGTTGACCTGCACCCCGTACCGGAAGCGGCGCTGCTTCGCGTTCTCGATGCCGTACCGCTCGCGCGTGATCTGGTCCCAGATCCGCCCGAACGCCCGCATCTTGCACATCTCCTCGATGAACCGGACTCCCGCGTTCACGAAGAAGGAGATGCGGGCCACGACGTCCCCGAACTTCTCCTCGGGGACCTGCCCTGAGTCGCGTACGGCATCGAGAACAGCGATGGCGGTGGACATCGCGTAGGCGATCTCCTGGACCGGAGTGGCCCCCGCCTCCTGGAGGTGGTAGCTGCAGATGTTGATCGGGTTCCACTTGGGCATGTTCGCCACGGTGTACGCGATCATGTCGGTGGTCAGGCGGAGCGAGGGCCCCGGCGGGAACACGTGGGTGCCCCGCGACAGGTACTCCTTGACGATGTCGTTCTGCGTCGTGCCCTGGAGCGCGGCGAGATCCGCGCCCTGCTCCTCCGCGACGACCTGGTAGAGCGCCAGGGTCCACATGGCGGTGGCGTTGATGGTCATCGAGGTGTTCATCTGCTCCAGGGGGATGTCCTGGAACAGCCGCCGCATGTCGCCGAGATGGGACACCGGGACGCCGACGCGGCCGACCTCACCCCGCGCGAGGATGTGGTCGGGGTCGTACCCGGTCTGGGTCGGCAGGTCGAAGGCGACCGACAGACCCGTCTGCCCCTTGGCGAGGTTGCGCCGGTACAGCTCGTTGGACGCCTCGGCCGTGGAGTGTCCGGCGTACGTGCGCATCAGCCACGGCCGGTCCTTCTGGCGCTCAGTCATCTGCTGGCTCTCCTACGGGAGTTCAGACGTTCCGGAACCGGTTGATGGCGTCGATGTGCTGCGCCCGCTTCTCGTGGTCGCGCACGCCGAGGCCCTCCTCGGGAGCGAGCGCGAGGACGCCGACCTTGCCCTGGTGGAGGTTGCGGTGCACGTCGTAGGCGGCCTGCCCGGTGTCCTCGAGCGAGTAGACCTTCGAGAGCGTCGGGTGGATCTTGCCCTTGGAGATCAGGCGGTTCGCCTCCCACGCCTCGCGGTAGTTGGCGAAGTGCGAGCCGATGATGCGCTTCAGCGACATCCACAGGTAGCGGTTGTCGTACTCGTGGTTGTAGCCCGACGTCGAGGCACAGGTGACGATGGTGCCGCCCTTGCGCGTGACGTAGACGGAGGCGCCGAAGGTCTCGCGGCCGGGGTGCTCGAAGACGATGTCGACGTCCTCGCCGCCGGTGAGTTCACGGATCCGCTTGCCGAACCGCTTCCACTCGCGCGGGTCCTGGTTGTGCTCGTCCTTCCAGAACTTGTAGCCCTCGGCGTTGCGGTCGATGACCGCCTCGGCGCCCATGGCCCGGCAGATGTCCGCCTTCTCGGGGGACGAGACGACACAGATGGGGTTGGCGCCGCCGGCCAGCGCGAACTGCGTGGCGTACGAGCCGAGTCCGCCAGAGGCGCCCCAGATGAGGACGTTGTCGCCCTGCTTCATGCCGGCGCCGTTACGGGACACCAGCTGCCGGTAGGCGGTGGAGTTCACGAGGCCGGGTGCGGCGGCCTCCTCCCAGCTGAGGTGGTCCGGCTTCGGCATCAGCTGGTTGGACTTCACCAGTGCGACCTCGGCCAGGCCGCCGAAGTTGGTCTCGAAGCCCCAGATGCGCTGCTCGGGGTCGAGCATCGTGTCGTTGTGGCCGTCGCTCGACTCCAGCTCGACGGAGAGGCAGTGCGCGACGACCTCGTCGCCCGGGTGCCAGGCGTTGACGCCCGGTCCGGTGCGCAGCACGACGCCCGCGAGGTCGGAGCCGATGACGTGGTACGGCAGGTCGTGGCGCTTGGTGAGCTCGCTCAGCCGGCCGTACCGCTCCAGGAAGCTGAAGGTGGACACCGGCTCGAAGATCGAGGTCCACACGGAGTTGTAGTTGACCGAGGAGGCCATCACGGCCACCAGGGCCTCGCCCGGGCCGAGTTCGGGCACGGGCACGTCGTCCAGGTGGATGGACTTGCGCGGGTCCTTCTCGCGGGTGTCGAGCCCGGCGAACATCTCCGCCTCGTCCTTGTGCACGGTGATCGCGCGGTACGAGTCGGGGAGCGGCATGGCGGCGAAGTCGGCAGACGTGGCGGTCTGCGACTGAATCGCGTCCAGGATGTCCTTCACGGTGGTGCCTCCGGCGTTTCGCGTTTGAGGGGAACGCTGAGTCGGGATGTGGCTGCTGGGTTTTTTCAGAAGTGCCGTCGGTTCGGCGGGGGTGGTGCTGTGGCAGCGCTTGGTGTGGCGCGGAAGGTTGCCTGTGACGCAGGCGTCCGGGCGCGCGAATCACGGTCGTACGTGCCTCGCGGGGACAGCCTTCGCACGGAAGTTTTCTGTGCGCCGGCCGCCCGGACACCTTCAACGTATGGCACAGCGTGACAACGCACAAGGCACTGCGTGCCATTGATTTCGCTCAAGTGAATTTTCTGCCGTTCAAGTGAGCGATGATCGATCAGGCGAGGTCAGGGGCGGGTTCCCGGGCGCTGAAGGGATCGATGATCGATCACTCCGGCCGGTGGCGGTGTGGAAGGGGTACGCAAAAGGCGCCCCACCTGGCACTGCGTGCCAGGTGGGGCGCCTTGGAGGTGGTCGGTCCCGCTACCGGTTCCTGAGCGCCTCTTCGATCGTGCGCATGACCTCCGGAAGCGGCGCGTCCGTGCGGGCCACCGTCACCAGGACCTCGCCGTTCCGCGAGACCTGCGCGGGCGCCGAGGGCGCGGCCGGGGTGCGGCCCGCGCCGATGCCGGTGCCGAACGTGCGGCGCACGATGGCGAAGGCGTGGTCGAGGTGGGTCTCGACGTCGCCCTGGCCGCCGGCCCGCAGCCAGCGGCGCAGCACGTGGTTGTGGGCCGTGACGACGGCGGAGGCGGCCACCTCGGCGAGCAACGGGTCGTCGTTGCCGTCGTGGTGGGCCTGCTCGTCGAAGTGGCCCAGGAGATAGCGCGTGAACAGCCGCTCGTAGCGGGCCACCGAGGCGATCTCGCGCTCGCGCAGCGTCGGTACCTTGCGCGTGAGCCGGTAGCGCTCCACGGACACCGCGGGCTGCGCGGCGTACATCTTCATGACTTCCTTGATGCCCCGGCACACCGTGTCCAGCGGGTGCTCCAGGGGCGGCGCCGCGTTCAGGACGGCCTCCGCGCGCACCAGGGTGTCGTCGTGGTCCGGGAAGATCGCCTCTTCCTTGGAGCGGAAGTGGCGGAAGAACGTGCGCCGGGCGACCCCGGCGGTCGCGGCGATCTCGTCGACCGTCGTCGCCTCGTACCCCTTCGTGGCGAAGAGTTCCATCGCCGCCGCCGCGAGCTCGCGGCGCATCTTGAGCCGCTGGGCGGCGGCGCGGTTGCCCGCGGCGCTCTCCGGGGCGTCGGGCGTGACGGAGGTGCGAGAGGACTGGTCGGCCTTGGACATGACCCGAACGTACTGCATGTACGTGCCCGGCGGTGCCCCGGTCAGCGGGCCGCCCGGCTCCCCGAGCAGCCCGCCCCAACCGGATTCGCCCTCCCCGGTCGAATCAGCGCTTGGCATATTCGCGGAAACCACGGCCCGTCTTGCGGCCGAGGCAGCCCGCGGCCACCAGGTGCTCCAGGAGCGGGGCGGGCGCGAGGCCCGGATCGCGGAATTCGCGGTGCAGCACGCGCTCGATGGCGAGCGAGACGTCCAGGCCGACCACGTCGAGCAGTTCGAACGGGCCCATCGGGTAGCCGCCGCCGAGCTTCATCGCGGCGTCGATGTCGTCGAGGGTGGCGTAGTGCTCCTGGACCATCTTGATCGCGTTGTTCAGGTACGGGAAGAGCAGCGCGTTCACGATGAACCCGGCCCGGTCCCCGCAGTCCACCGGGTGCTTGCGGATCTTCTGCGTCAGCTCGCGGACGGTGGCGTGCACCTCGTCGGAGGTGAGCACCGTGCGCACGACCTCGACCAGCTTCATGGCCGGCGCCGGGTTGAAGAAGTGCATGCCGATGACGTCCTGCGGGCGCGAGGTGGCGCGGGCGCAGGCGACGACGGGCAGCGAGGAGGTCGTGGTCGCGAGGATCGCGCCGGGCTTGCAGACCTTGTCGAACGTCGCGAACAGCTGCCGCTTGACGTCGAGGTCCTCGGCGACGGCCTCCAGGGCCAGGTCGACCTCGGCGAACGCGTCGTAGGAACCGGCGAGGGAGATCCGCGCGAGCGTCTCCTCGGCGTTCTCCGCGGTCATCCGGCCCTTGTCGACGGAGCGCCGAAGCGACTTGGCGATACGGGACTTGGCCTTCTCCGCCTTCTCCTCGCTGCGGGCCGCGAGCACCACGCCGTACCCGGCCTTCGCGAACACCTCGGCGATCCCGGAGGCCATCGTCCCCGAGCCCGCGACGCCGACGGAGCGGACGGTGCGGGAGGGGCCGGTGAGCGCGTCGCTGAGCGGCGTCAGCGCGTCGCGCACCACGACGGAGCTGCCCGGCGCCTCGTACGTGTAGAAGCCGCGGCCGGACTTGCGCCCGGTCAGACCCGCCTCGCTGAGCTGCTTGAGGATCGGGGCGGGGGCGTGCAGCCGGTCGTGCGACTCGGAGTACATGGCGTCGAGGACGGTACGGGCCGTGTCGACGCCGATCAGGTCGAGCAGTGCCAGCGGGCCCATCGGAAGACCGCAGCCCAGCTTCATCGCGGCGTCGATGTCCTCGCGCGAGGCGTACTTGGCCTCGTACATGGCGGCGGCCTGGTTGAGGTAGCCGAAGAGCAGGCCGTCGGCCACGAAGCCGGGCCGGTCGCCGACCGCCACCGGGTCCTTGCCCAGCTCGATGGCGAGATCGGTGACCGTGGCGACGGCGGCCGGCGCGGTGAGCACGCTGGAGACCACCTCGACGAGCTTCATGGCCGGCGCCGGATTGAAGAAGTGCAGGCCGAGGACGCGCTCGGGCCGTGCCGAATCGGCGGCGAGCCGGGTCACCGAGAGTGCGTTGGTGCCCGTCGCGAGGATGGTGTCGGGGCGCACGACGCCGTCGAGCTCGCGGAAGACCTGCTGCTTGATCTCGTACGACTCCGGGACGACCTCGATCACCAGGTCGGCCTCGGCCGCGGCCTGCAGGTCCGTGAACGTACGGAAGCGGGCGAGCAGCTCCACGCGCTGCTGCTCGGTGAGGTGCTCGCGGCGCACCGCACGCGCCGTCGAGGCCTCCAGGGACGCCACGGCCTGGGCGGTGGCGGACTCGCTGATGTCGATGCCGACGACCTCGCGCCCGGCACGGGCCAGGACCTCGGCGATGCCGGTGCCCATCGTGCCGAGGCCGACGACGGCCACAGTTGAGATACGGGACAGGGGAGCGTCCATCTGGGAACTCCAGAGAATGAGGGGTGACGACTGCTGCGACTGATCCGCCGCACGCACGCGAGCCGACAGGCGCGGACTGCGCGCGGGTCGCCAACAGGCGTGAGTAGTGCGGGAGTTGAATCGAACCGGCGGCCCTGTCCCGGGGCCGAGCCGTACTGCGGTACACACGGGTACCGAACCGACTGACAATCACGACGGCTGCGTCACCAGGCCGTCGCGAGCAGTGCTGCGGGAAGTATGCCCCGCTCACCTGAGCTTAACCAGCGAGTAACGAGCGCGCCAGCCCTCGCCGTTGAAAGGTCGCTGTGATCTACGTCGCCGCAGGCCGTGCGCGTCTACCCTCGACGTCATGGACGAAGAGTCGCGAACGGTAACGGAACGCATCCGGAAGGAATCCGGTGGAACGCCCGCGTTCGAGCAGTTGGCCACCTCCCACGACAGGGATGAGCTGGCGGCGGTGCTCACCGCGCCGCAGCAGCCGCTGTGGGCGCGGGAACTGGCGGCGTACCGGCTCGGTATGGCGGGCGACGGCCGCGCCTTCGAATCCCTCGTCCTGCTGCTCAACCACCGTGACCCGCAGCGCTGCGCCGCGGCCGCGCAGGCGCTGGCCGCGCTCGGCGACCCGCGCACCGCGCGGGCGGCCGCGGCCCTCGCGACGAACGAGCTCCGTGTTGCCTACGCCCTGTACCCCGTCCGCCTCCTCACCCAGCTCCGCGCCCCGGAGTCGGCCCCGGCCCTCATCGCTACGCTCCGTCGCCGCCTCGTCCCGCACGACCCGTACCGGAAGGTGGCGCTGGCCTGTGTGGAGGGCCTGGGCAGCCTCGCCGACCCGCGGGCCCGCGACGTACTGAAGGAGGCGGCCACGCACCAGCGCCTCGCGATGGCGGCGGAGGCGGCGCTGGCGCGGCTGCCGCAGGGGTGAAGGCTGCGGGGTGAGGCGGCGGGTCCACGCCCGACGACCGGCCCCGGCCCCTGGGGTGGTCACAGCAAGGTGAGTTGGGTCGGGCTCTCGGGGGCCGTGGTCTCCTCGCGGGCGGGGGCGCGGCGGGGCGTGGCCGCCCGGGACGGGCCGATGCCGAACTCCTCGGCCAGCTCGTGGACCTGGCGGGTCACGCGGCGCTGGTACCACTTCGGGGCGTAGGCGCCCTCCGCGTACAGCCGTTCGTAGCGGCGCACCAGGTGCGGGTGGTGTTGCGCCAGCCACCCCATGAACCACTCGCGGGCGCCGGGGCGCAGATGCAGGACCAGCGGGGTCACGGACGTCGCGCCCGCCCGGGCGATGGCGCGGACCGTCGCCCGCAGCTGGTCGGGGTGGTCGCCCAGGAAGGGGATCACCGGCGCCATCAGGACCCCGCAGTCGATGCCCGCCTCGGCGAGGGCGCGTACGACGTCGAGACGGCGCTCGGGCGCGGGCGTGCCGGGCTCTACGGTGCGCCACAGCTCCGGGTCCACGAAGCCGACCGAGACCGAGATCCCGACCTCCGTCACCTCGGCCGCCTGGCGAAGGAGCGGCAGGTCGCGCAGGATCAGCGTGCCCTTCGTCAGGATCGAGAACGGGTTCGCGTAGTCGCGCAGCGCCTCGATGATGCCGGGCATCAACTGGTAGCGGCCCTCGGCCCGTTGGTAGCAGTCGACGTTCGTGCCCATCGCGATGTGCTCGCCGTGCCAGCGGCGCGAGGCGAGGTGGTGGCGCAGCAGCTGCGGCGCGTTCATCTTCACCACGATCTGGCTGTCGAAGCCGAGCCCGGTGTCGAGGTCCAGATAGCGGTGGGTGTTGCGGGCGAAGCAGTAGACGCACGCGTGAGTGCAGCCCCTATACGGGTTGACGGTCCACTCGAACGGCATCCGGGACGCCCCCGGCACCCGGTTCACGATCGACCGGGCCCTGATCTCGTGGAACGTCACCCCGCGGAACTCCGGGGTGTCGAACGTGCGGCTCACCACCGCGTCCGCGCCGAACAGCGCGGCGTCCCGGGTCCGCCCGTGATCGGGCTCGTCCGTGAGGTTCTCCCAGCGCATGACGCCTCCTCGGTAGCACTGACCACAGAATAGAACACATGTTCCCTTGATCGTGCGAACCCGGTGGAACCCCGTGCGAACGGCCCGCGGCCCCGGTCCGATGCGGGGCGGGCCCCGATTTGGGTGCCCGGTACGGGGAGTGGTTGTCTTGACACCGCTCATGGGCCGGTCCAGGCGGCCCCTGAAGAACCAATTGCTGGAGGAAGTGCCATGGCGCAGGTCGAGGCCACCACGGAACGTGTCGTCGCCGCCAAGCCGGACGACGTCTTCGACGCCCTCGCCGACTACAGCGGCACGCGCGCGAAGATGCTGCCCGAGCACTTCAGCGAGTACGAGGTGCGCGAGGGCGGCGACGGCGAGGGCACGGTCGTGCACTGGAAGCTCCAGGCCACCAGCAAGCGCGTGCGCGACTGCCTGCTCGACGTGACCGAGCCGACCGAGGGCGAGCTCGTCGAGAAGGACCGCAACTCCTCGATGGTCACGACGTGGCGCGTCACGCCGGCCGGCGACGGACAGTCCCGCGTCGTCATCACGAGCGTGTGGAACGGCGCGGGCGGCATCGGCGGCTTCTTCGAGAAGACCTTCGCCCCCAAGGGCCTCGGCCGCATCTACGACGCCGTGCTCGAGGGGCTCGCGACCGAAGTCGAGAAGTGACCCCCGCGCGCGGGCAGTTGTGACCCCCGCGCACTGATCTGCCGCTCACCGTTTCGAGTGGTTCTCGTTTCGCCGCCGTTGTACGCCGTAGGGCTCCTACCGGCGGATACGTCGTTCCGGCCCACCTGAACAGCGACTCGTCGCGCTTGCCCCCAGTTGTCGCGTAATGCGAGAAATGGCCGCGCAAGGGCGACGAGGGGAGCTGCAGGTGGGCACGGTGACGCTGGTGACCGATCCGGTCGGGGATCCGGTGGCCCCGCCCGACCTCCCGCCGGAGCCGCAACGGCCCGCGGAACCCGCCGAGTTGCCCGGCCACGGGCTCAGCCCGCGCCGCGTGCGCATGGTCTTCGTCGGCCTGATGCTCGCGCTGCTGCTCGCCGCCCTCGAGCAGATGATCGTCGCCACGGCGCTGCCCCGGATCGTCGGCGAACTGCACGGCCTGGACAAGATGTCCTGGGCGATCACCGCCTACCTGCTGACCTCCACCATCGGCCTGCCGATCTACGGAAAGCTCGGCGACCTCTTCGGCCGCAAGGGCGTCTTCCAGTTCGCGATCGTCGTCTTCATCATCGGCTCCGCGCTCGCGGGCCGCGCGCAGACGATGGACCAACTCATCGCGTTCCGCGCCCTCCAGGGCGTCGGCGCGGGCGGACTCATGATCGGCGTACAGGCGATCATCGGTGACATCGTGCCGCCGCGTGAACGCGGCCGCTACATGGGCCTGATCGGCGCCGCGTTCGGCCTCGCCTCGGTCGCGGGCCCGCTGCTCGGCGGCTACTTCACCGACCATCTGTCCTGGCGCTGGTGCTTCTACATCAACGTCCCGTTCGGCCTGCTCACCCTCGCGGTGACGGCAGTCGTCCTCAAGCTCCCCAAGCCCACGAAGAAGCCCCGACTCGACGTCCTCGGGGCCCTGTTGCTGGCGTCCGCCTCCACCTGCCTGGTCCTGCTGACCAGTTGGGGCGGAACGGAGTACGAGTGGGGCGATCGCGTCATCATCGGGCTCGGCGCGGGAGCCCTCGCCTCGACGCTGCTCTTCCTCCTCGCCGAGAAGTTCGCCGCCGAACCACTCATCCCGCTACGCCTGTTCCGTGACTCGGTGTTCAACGTCAGCGGGCTCGTCGGGATGGTCGTGGGCGTCGCGCTGTTCGGCGCGGCGAGCTATCTGCCGACGTTCCTCCAGATGGTCGACGGCGCGTCGGCGACCGAGTCGGGCCTGCTGATGCTGCCCATGATGGGCGGGGTGGTCGTCGCCTCCATCGTCTCCGGCCAACTCATCAGCCACACGGGCCGCTACAAGCCGTACCCGATCCTGGGCGGCGCGCTCTCGACGGCGGGCATGTACCTCCTCTCCCGCCTCGAAGTGGACACCCCGCGCCTCGAATACAGCGTCTACATGGCCGTGTTGGGCGCGGGCATCGGCCTGATCATGCCGGTCCTCGTGCTCGCCGTGCAGAACTCCGTACGCGCCTCGGACCTCGGCACCGCGACCAGCGCCAACAACTACTTCCGGCAGATCGGCGGCAGCGTGGGCGCCGCGATCTTCGGCACGCTCTTCGCGAACCGGCTCGCCGACTCCCTCGCCGACCGGGTCCCCAGCAGCGACCGCCTGCCCGACGCCGAGTCCATCACCCCGCAGCTCGTGCACGCGATGCCCGCCGCGCTGCGCACCCCGTACATCGAGGCGTACGCCGACGCGATGCCCCGGATCTTCCTCTACTTGGTGCCGGTCCTCGTCCTGGGCCTGCTCCTCGCCTTCTTCCTCAAGGAGACACCTCTCTTGTCCAGTTCAGCCGGCCCCGAGACCCATGCCATTCCCGCGCAGGAGCGTTCCACCGCATACGCCGCCGGGGTCCCGGTCTGCGGGACCGTACGGCACTCCGACGGCACCCCGGTGCCGCGCGCCGCGCTCACCCTCATCGACGTGAGCGGCTCCCAGATCGGCCGCGGCGCGAGCGGCGACGACGGCCGCTACGCGCTCGCGACGCCGGGCACGGGTTCGTACGTCCTGATCGCGGCGGCGGGCGGCCACCAGCCGCAGGCCGTGACGGTCACGGTCGGCGAGCGCCCGGTCGACCTGGACGTGGTCCTCGGCGGCGCCGGTCGCCTCGCCGGTTCGGTCCTCACGGCGGACGGAACCCCCGTACGCGAAGCGATCGTCACGTTGACGAACGTGCACGGTGAAGTGGTGTCGACGACCCGCTCCGGCCGCGAAGGCACCTACGTCATCACGGAGTTGGTGGCCGGCGAGTACACCCTCGCCGCCAGCGCCCCGGCGTTCCGGCCCGCCGCGCTCCCGGTGACGGTGATGGCCTCCCGTGAGACCCGCCAGGACGTGGAGCTCGCGGGAGGGGCGATGCTGCGGGGGACGGTGCGGGCGGGTGGCGGCCGCCCGGTGGAGGACGCGAGGGTGACGCTGCTCGACGTCGCGGGCAACGTGGTGGACACCCTGACGACGGGCCCGGACGGCACGTTCCGCTTCGTGGACCTGGCCTCCGGCGAATACACGGTGATCGCCGCGGGCTACCCGCCGGTGGCCACGGTCCTCCAGGTAGCCGGCGGCGGCCGCACCGAACGCGACCTCCAACTGGGCCACGAGGACTGAGCATTTTCAGCCCCTCCGGCGATTGAGGAGCGGGGTCCGGGGCGGAGCCCCGGGGGCGGTGGACGGACAGCCGCAACGGGGAAGTCAAGGGGCGTGCGGGAATTCTCCGCAAGCCGCCACCCGCAAACCGGCGGAGCCCTACCGTGGGAAGAGGCGGCACGCACCCCCGGCGTGCCGGAGGGAAGGAACGCGGCGATGGACGGCACCGGTCAAGCCCCGCAGGGCCGCGTCCCGCTCGCCGTCGTGCTGGTCGACGACGCGGGCCGCGTCTCGCACTGGAGCAGCGGCGCCCGCCGCCTCTTCGGCCCGCCCAGGGAGGACGCGGTGGGCCGCCCCGCCGCCGACCTGCTGCCGGTCTCCGGCGCGCTCCCGCAGGAGGGCCCCGCGCCGCACGACTTGGAGGAGTCGCTGGGCGGGCAGTTGTCCTACCCGGCCGCCGGCCGGGCCCGCCTCGACACCAGCGCGGAGCCCCGCGACCGCATCGACGTCCTGTGGTGGGCGTACCCCCTGGTGGGCCCGGGCCCCGAGCGGCTGCTCGTGCTGGCCGCCGACGCCCAGAAGCTGGGTGGTGACGAGGGGCCGGAGGTCGAGCGCATAGCCCCCGCGTTCGCGCTGCACACGGACTTCCCCGCGGCCGACGATCTCGCCCGCAAGCTGCCCGAGATACTGCCGAGCATGAGCGTCTCCGAGAGCGCGCGGATCGTGTCGCAGGTACTCGAACTCGGCTACCCGGTCCTGGAGTTCAGCCAGCACGACCGGGTCCCCGTCACCGCGGACTGGGGCGTGTCCAGGCGCACCGAGCGCAAGGCGCGCCGCGCGGAGGCCGCCCGCGCCACCGCGCTGGGCGTGCCGTCCCCGCGCGCGCCCCTCGACGACGCCGGGGACGCCGAGGACATCGAGTACGCGGCCGTGCGCGACCGTCTCGAATTCCTCAACGAGGTGAGCGGGCGCATCGGTTCGTCCCTCGACCTGTCCCGCACCATCGTCGAGGTCAGCCGCGCGGTCGTGCCGCGTTTCACCGACGTGGCGGGCACGTATCTGCGTGAGCAGGTCGTCGCGGGCGAGGGCTTCCCCGAGGGCGCGCCCGACGCCACCACGATGTGGCACCGCGTCGCCGTGGAGCACACCGACGAACCGGGCCGCTGGGACGATGTCGTACCGGTCGGTGAGTCCATGCCGTTCCCGGTGCACACCCCGTTCTTCCAGTGCATGACCAGCGGCGACCCGGTCCTCGTGCCGTACATCTCGGAGGAGATGGGCAACGCGATCGCGTCGCAGTTCGAGAAGCGGGACATCCGGCCGCTGATCAACCACCGGTCGATGCTGGTGGTGCCGCTGAAGGCGCGCAATGTCGTACTGGGCTTCATGATCCTGCTGCGCCACCAGGAGCGGCCCGTCTTCAACGACATGGACCGCGCGACCGGCGCCGAACTCGCGGCGCGGGCAGGCCTCGTACTCGACAACGCGCGCATGTACACCTACCAGGAGGCCGTCGCCGAGACGCTCCAGGACAGCATGCTGCCGCACATCGAGCCGCACATGCCGGGCTGCGACATCGCCACCCGCTATCTGCCGGGCACGCTGCTCGGGCGGGTCGGCGGCGACTGGTTCGACTCCATCAAGCTGCGGGGCGCGCGCACCGCGCTGGTCGTGGGTGACGTGATGGGGCACGGGCTCAACTCGGCCGCGATGATGGGCCAGTTACGGACCGCCGTGCAGACCATGGGCGCGCTGGACCTGCCGCCCGCCCAACTCCTGCGCAATCTCGACGACCTGGCGCAGCGCCTCGGCGACAACTACCTGGCGACGTGCCTGTACGCCGTCTACGACCCCATCGCGGGCGAGCTGCACCTCGCCAACGCCGGGCACATCCCGCCCGTGCTCGTGCGCGCCGCCGACGGCGGCAGCGAACTGCTCGAACTGCCCACGGGTGCGCCGATCGGCGTCGGTGGCGTGCCCTTCGAGTCCGTACGGATCCCGGTCGCGCCCGGCGACCGCCTGGTGATGTGCACGGACGGCCTGGTCGAGGTGCGCGGCGAGGACATCGGCGTGGGGCTCGCGACGCTCTGCGAGTCCGCCGCCCACCCGGCCGCGTCCATGGACGACGCCTGCGACACCATCATCCGCTCGCTCGCCACGCGGGGCGGCCGCAAGGACGACGTGGCGCTGCTGCTCGCGCGGCTCAACGGGTTCGAGGCGGACGACGTCGCCCACTGGACCTTCGCCCCGGAGCCCGCAGAGGTGCCACGCGCGCGTGGTCTCGTACGCGAGCAACTTGAGCGGTGGGGCCTGCCGGGGATCTGCGACTCCGCGGAACTGATCGTGAGCGAACTCGTCACCAATGCCGTCTGCCATGCGAGCGGCGGTCCCGTGCGGCTGAGCCTGGTGCGCTCCGGGACGCTGCTGTGCGAGGTCGAGGACACCGAGCACGCGCTGCCGACGCTGCTCAGCGCGGGCCCCGGCGACGAGTTCGGGCGGGGCCTGCGCGTGGTGGCGCGGCTCTCGCGCGCGTGGGGCACGAGCCGCACCGCGACGGGCAAGACGGTGTGGTTCGAACTTTCCGCGTCGTCCCGGTGAAGGTGTGGACGGCGTGCTTGTGGGGCGTGTCCCTGAGCGGTAGACCGATCTGACATCTCGGCTGCCGCACCCTGGGGAGGGCTCCATGAGCGTGAGTGAGCGCTACAAGGAAGCGTGGGAGAGTTTCTGGGAGGACGCCTCGCCCGAACCGGGCGGCGTGTTCTGGGACTCCGAGCCCGCTCTCACGGCGGGTCTCCATCTTGCCCTGTTCGAGCCGGAGTTGGCGGCCCCTGACCTCCCCATGGTCGACCTCGGCTGTGGCAACGGCACGCAGACCCGCTTCCTCGCCGACCGCTACCCGAAGGTCGTCGGCGCCGACCTGTCGGCGGCGGCCCTCGGCCGGGCCCGCGGGGCCGATCCGGCGGGACAGGCCGACTATCGGGAGCTCGACGCCACCGACAACGTCCAAATGAGTGTCCTGCACGCGGAGTTGGGTGACGTCAACGTCTATATGCGCGGCGTGCTGCACCAGAGCGAGCCCACCGACCGGCAGTTGCTCGTCGACGCGATCGCGGCGCTCGTCGGCGAACGCGGGCGCGGTTTCGTGGTCGAGCTGTCGGAGCGGGCGCGGCCGATCCTGGAGGAGCTCGCGGCGGCGCCCACGGGACCGCCGCCCAAGCTGGGCGAGGTCTTCTCGCACGGCATCGCGCCGGGCGAGGTCTCGGACGAGGTGGTGCCCGAGTACGTGGCGTCTGCGGGCCTCTCGGTGCTCGCCGCGGGGGAGCTGCCCCTCGTGACGACGGATTTCTCGGCCGACGGCGGTCGCATCGAGCTGCCGTCGACGTGGCTGGTGGTGGGCCGGGCGAAGTGAGGCCGGGCGTCGACGCAACGCGCTGACGAGCGGGAACTCCTCTCAACGGGTGGGAAATTGGTCTACACCACTGGGAGTTATCCACAGGGCTGGTGCGGTTCGTGCGGATCCGCGTACGGTTCTGGCCATGAAGATCCTCATCAGCGCCGACATGGAGGGTGCCACGGGCGTCACGTGGCCCGCTGACGTCCTCCCCGGCACACCGCAGTGGGAGCGCTGCCGGTCCATGTTCACGTCGGACGTGAACGCGGCGGCGCTCGGTTTCTTCGACGGCGGCGCCGACGAGGTGCTGATCAACGAGGCGCACTGGACGATGCGCAACCTGCTGCTCGAACGGCTCGACGAGCGGGTGGAAATGCTCACCGGGCGGCACAAGTCGCTGTCCATGGTGGAGGGCGTCCAGCACGGCGACGTCGACGCCATCGCGTTCATCGGCTACCACACGGGCGCCGGCATGGAGGGTGTGCTCGCGCACACCTACCTGGCGAACCAGATCACGGGCGTCTGGGTCAACGACGTACGGGCGAGCGAGGGCCTGCTGAACGCGCACGTGGTCGCCGAGTACGGGGTGCCCGTCGTCCTCGTCACCGGCGACGACCACGCGTGCGATGACGCGCTCGGGTACGCGCCCGAGGCCCGCAAGGTCGCCGTCAAGGACCACGTGTCCCGGTACGCGGCCGTGTGCCGCACCCCCGCGCGGACCGCCGCCGACATCCGGGCCGCCGCCAAGGACGCCGCGTCCATCGCGGTGCGCCACGAGCCGGTGCAGGCGGGCCCGTTCACGATCCAGGTGGAGTTCGACGCCGAGCACCTCGCCATGGCGTCGACCGTCGTGCCGGGCGTGCGCCGGGTCGGCGAGCGGAAGATCGCGTACACCCACGAGACCATGTACGAGGGCATCCGCACCTTCAAGGCGGTCACCACGATCGCCTCGGCCGCGGTGGAGGAACAGTATGGCTGAGCAGGCCCACAGGGCGGCATCCCTCGGGACCGTGGACCAACAGGCGCTCGACGAGGTCGTCGCGTTCACCTCCGAGCTGATCCGCATCGACACCACGAACCGCGGCGGCGGCGACTGCCAGGAGCGGCCCGCCGCCGAGTACGCGGCCGAGAAGCTGTCCGAGGCCGGGCTGAAGCCGACGATCCTGGAGCGCACCGCGGGCCGCGGCAATGTCGTCGCCCGCATCGAGGGCACCGACCCCACGGCCGAGGCCCTGCTCGTCCACGGCCACCTGGACGTCGTGCCCGCCGAGGCGGCCGACTGGAGCGTGGACCCGTTCTCCGGAGAGGTGCGCGACGGCGTCGTGTGGGGCCGCGGCGCGGTCGACATGAAGAACATGGACGCGATGATCCTGGCGACCGTACGCCAGTGGGCGCGCGTCGGGTTCCGGCCCCGGCGCGACATCGTCATCGCCTTCACCGCCGACGAGGAGGCCAGCGCCGAGGACGGTTCGGGCTTCCTCGCCGACCAGCACCCCGGCCTCTTCGAGGGCTGCACCGAAGGCATCAGCGAGTCCGGCGCCTTCACCTTCCACGACGGCAGCGGCAGACAGCTGTACCCGATCGCGGCGGGCGAGCGCGGCACCGGCTGGCTGAAGCTCACCGCGCGCGGCAAGGCGGGCCACGGCTCGAAGGTCAACAAGGCCAACGCGGTGGGACGGCTCGCCGCCGCGGTCGCCCGCATCGACGAGCACGAGTGGCCGGTGCGGCTCACGCCGACGGTGCGCGCCGCGCTGACGGAGATGGCCGCGCTGTACGGCATCCGGACCGACGTGGACGCGCCGGACTTCGACGTGGACGCGCTGCTCGCGGCGCTCGGCCCGGCCGCCGACCTCGTCGCGCCGACCGTCCGCAACAGCGCCAACCCGACGATGCTGTCCGCCGGTTACAAGATCAACGTGATTCCGGGAGAGGCCACGGCGCACGTCGACGGGCGGTATCTGCCGGGCGGCGAGGACGAGTTCAAGGCCACCCTCGACAAGCTCACCGGGCCCGACGTCGACTGGGAGTACCACCACCGCGAGGTCGCGCTCCAGGCGCCCGTCGACTCGCCCACGTACGCGCGGATGCGGGCGGCCGTCGAGGAGTTCGCGCCCGAGGGCCACGTCGTCCCGTACTGCATGTCGGGCGGCACCGACGCCAAGCAGTTCTCCCGGCTCGGCATCACCGGCTACGGCTTCGCCCCGCTCAAGCTGCCCGAGGGCTTCGACTACCAGGCACTGTTCCACGGCGTGGACGAGCGGGTTCCGGTGGAGGCGCTGCACTTCGGGGTGCGGGTGCTCGACAGATTCCTGCGCACGGCCTGAGCCGTCGCCCGTACACGAATCAGTAGAAACACCCGCAGGGATACGGACTAGGAAAAGATGGCTGACGCGAAGAATATGGGGGCCACCGGACAAATGCGGGGCGGGGACGACATGCTGCACACGCGAGAGTACGGATCCTGGACGTCGCCGATCGACGCCGGACTGGCGGCAGCGCACGACGGACAGCCCGAGTACGTCGGCTTCGTCGGCACCGAGGCCTGGTGGACCGAACCTCGGCCGACCGAAGCGGGCCGCCGCGCCCTGGTGCGCCGCCTCGCCGACGGTACGGAGCGGTCGGTACTGCCCGCCCCGTGGAACGTGCGCAGCCGCGTCATCGAGTACGGCGGCCGCCCCTGGGCCGGGGCCGAGCGCCCCGAGGACCCCCGAGGCCCCCTTGTCGTCTTCGTGAACTTCGCAGACCAGCGCCTGTACGCGTACGAACCCGACGTCCCCGGCGCCGAGCCGCGCCCGCTCACCCCCGTCTCGGACATCGGCGGCGGACTGCGCTGGGTCGACCCGCAGCTGCACGTCGAGCGCGGCGAAGTGTGGTGCGTCCTGGAGGAGTTCACCGGAGAGGGACCCGGCGACCTGCGGCGGCTCGTCGCGGCCGTGCCGCTCGACGGTTCGGCGGCCGAGGACCGGGCCGCGGTGCGCGAACGGACCGGCGACACCCACCGGTTCGTCACGACCGCCCGGCTCTCGCCGGACGGGCGGCGCGCCGCGTGGATCGCCTGGGACCACCCCCGGATGCCGTGGGACGGCACGGAGCTGCTGCTCGCGGAGGTCGCCGACGACGGCACCTTCGGCCCGGCGCGGACCGTCGCGGGCGGCGCCGAGGAGTCCGTCTGCCAGGTCGAGTGGGCCCCCGACGGCGGACTGCTGTTCTCCAGCGACCGCAGCGGCTGGTGGAACCTGTACCGGCTGGATGTGCGCGGCGAGTGGGAAGCGCGGCAGTCCGGGGGCGCCGGCCTCGGCGCGGCCGCCGCCCGGCCGCTGTGCGCCCGCGACGAGGAGTTCGGCGGGCCGATGTGGAAGCTCGGCCTGAGCTGGTTCAAGCCGCTGGAGGCCGGGCTCGTCGCCGTCGTGCACGGCGTCGGCGCCACCGCGCTCGGCGTCCTCGACCCGGAGACCGGCGAGGTCGTCGACGCGGCGGGGCCCTGGACGGCGTGGTCGTCCACGCTCGACGTGTGCGGCAGCCGCGTCGTCGGCGTCGCCGCCAGCCCGCGCACCGCCCCCGAGGTCGTCGAGCTCGACATCGGCACCGGGCACACGCGCGTGATCGGCGCCGCGCACGACGACCCGGTCGACCCCGCGTACTACCCGGAACCCCAGATCCGCACCTTCGACGGACCCGACGGGCGGGACATCCACGCCCACATCTACCCGCCGCACAGCCCCACCCACGTGGCCACCGCCGGCGAGCTCCCGCCGTACGTCGTGTGGGCGCACGGCGGCCCCACCGGCCACGCGCCCCTCGTACTCGACCTGGAGATCGCCTACTTCACCTCGCGCGGCATCGGCGTCGCCGAGGTCAACTACGGCGGCTCGACCGGCTACGGGCGGGAGTACCGCAACCGGCTGCGCGAGCAGTGGGGCGTCGTCGACGTCGAGGACTGCGCGGCCGTCGCGCTCGCCCTCGCGGAAGAGGGCACCGCCGACCGCGAGCGGCTCGCCATCCGCGGCGGCAGCGCCGGAGGCTGGACCAGCGCGGCGTCCCTGACCAGCACGGACGTCTACGCCTGCGGCACGATCATCTACCCCATCCTCGATCTCACCGGCTGGGCCGAGGGGGAGACCCACGACTTCGAGTCCCAGTACCTGGAGTCGCTCGTCGGCCCGCTGGCCGAGGTGCCCGCACGCTACGCGGAGCGCTCGCCGGCCGAGCACGCCGACCGCCTCTCGGCGCCGTTCCTGCTCCTCCAGGGCCTCGACGACGTGATCTGCCCGCCCGTCCAGTGCGAGCGGTTCCTGGAGCGGGTGGAGAGCGAGGGACGGCGGGTGCCGCACGCGTACATCGCCTTCGAGGGCGAGGGCCACGGATTCCGCCGGGCGGACACGATGATCCGCGCCCTGGAGGCGGAACTCTCCCTGTACGCCCAGGTGTTCGGGCTCCATCCGAGCGGCGTCCCCGCCCTTGAGCTGACCAAGTGAGGCCACTGCGTCGCCCGGAGCGGCTGGCTCCGGGCGCGCGGGTCGCCGTCGTCGCGCCCAGCGGACCGGTCCCCGAGGACGCGCTCCAGACCGGCCTGGACATCCTGCGCGGCTGGGACCTGGAACCGGTCGTGCTTCCCCATGTACTCGACGTCCACGGGGAGTTCGACTACCTGGCGGGCGCGGACGCCGACCGCGCGGCGGACCTCCAGAGGGCCTGGTGCGACCCGGACATCGCCGCGGTGCTCTGTGCCCGCGGCGGCTACGGCGCGCAGCGGATGGTCGACCTGCTCGACTGGGACGCGATGCGCGCGGCCCCGCCCAAGGTGTTCGTCGGCTACAGCGACATCACCGCGCTGCACGAGGCGTTCGCGGTGCGGCTCGGGGTGAGCACGCTGCACGGGCCGATGGTCGCCACGGCCGACTTCCTCAAGAACCCGCGGGCTCAGGAACATCTGCGGGCGACGCTGTTCGAGCCCGAGACGGTGCGGGTGATCTCCGCAGGTGAAGGCCGCGGGGTCCTGGTGCCCGGCACGGCGCGCGGTGTCACCCTGGGCGGCTGCCTGTCGCTGCTCGCGGCGGACCTCGGTACGGCGGGGGCGCGGGCCTCGGCGCGGGGTGGGCTGCTGTGCCTGGAGGACGTGGGCGAGGAGGCGTACCGGATCGACCGCTACCTGACCCAACTCCTGCGTGGGGGGCTGCTGGACGGGGTGAGCGGGATCGTGCTCGGGTCGTGGTCGGAGTGCGAGCCGCTGCGTGGGCTGCTCGCGGATCGGTTGGGCGGGCTCGGGGTGCCGGTGGCGGAGGACTTCGGCTTCGGCCACTGCGAGGGGTCGCTGACGCTGCCGCTGGGGGTGGCGGGTCAACTGGATGCAGGCGCCGGGACATTGACGCTCGACGTGCCGGCCCTGACCTGACCCATGGCGCCGTGGCGCCACCTTGCCCACCCTGCCGCCCAAGGCGGGTGGGCACATTTAAGCCCCTGCGGCGATTGAGCAGCGGGGTCCGGGGCGGAGCCCCGATCTTTCAGCTCCGCCGGCGTTGGACGGAGATTCACCCGGCACGGTCCTTGCCCCCTGATGACACGTGCCACACGATGGCTCCGCACCTACCGTTACCCGCCGGTAAGGCACACCGTGGAGGTCGCCGTGCTCAGATCCCGCATCACGCTCGCCGCCGCCCTGACCGCCGTATCCGCCGCGGCCACCCTGGCCGCACCCGCCAGGGCAGACACCACCCCCGCCCCCACCCTCGCCCCCGTCACGACGACCCCCCTGAAGATCACCGTCCGCACCGCGGAGCGGACCTGCACCGTCGACGCCGACCTCTACCGCCCCGCCGGCGTCGACGCCGCGCACCCCGCCCCCGCCGTGCTGACCACGAACGGCTTCGGCGGCAGCAAGGCCGACGGCTCCACCGACGCGAGCGCCAAGGCCTTCGCCCAGCGCGGCTACGTCGCGCTCGCCTACTCGGGCCTCGGCTTCGGCAAGTCCGGCTGCCTGGTCTCGCTCGACGACCCGCGCATCGACGGCAAGGCCGCCTCCGCCCTCGTCGACCTCCTCGCAGGAACCCGCGCCGCCGACGACGGCACGAGGATCGACTACGTGACCGCCGACAAGAAGGGCGACCCCCGCGTCGGCATGATCGGCGGCTCCTACGGCGGCGCCATCCAGCTGGCCACGGCCGCCGTCGACCACCGCGTCGACGCGCTCGTCCCCCTGATCACCTGGAACAACCTCGCCTACTCCCTCGACCCGCAGAACGCGCAGGGCCCAGAGGCCGCCGACGTACCCGGCGCCTTCAAATGGCAGTGGACCAACGGGTTCTATCTCATCGGCGAGGGGCAGCCACTGCTCTCCCCGTCCCTCGACCCGTCCCGGATCAACAAGCTCAGCTGTCTGCACTTCGTCGACGACGCCTGCGACACGATCCGCACGCTCAACTCCGGCCGCTACCCGGCCGCCGAGACCCAGCGGCTCCTCTCCTACGCCCGCAGCGTGTCCCCGGTGTCGTATCTGAAGCAGGTGAAGGCGCCGACGCTGCTCGTGCAGGGGCAGGCCGACTCGCTGTTCAACCTGAACGAGGCCCGGGCGACGTACGACACGCTCGCCGCCCAGGGCACGCCCGCCAAGATGATCTGGCAGTCCTGGGGCCACAGCGGCGGTCTCACCGACCCGGCCGCCGGTGAACTCAACCTCTCCGAGGGAAACCTGGAGACCAGCTACGTCGGGCGGCGGGTGCTCTCCTGGTTCGACCGGTACCTGCACAAGAAGGACGGCACCGACACCGGGCCCGCGTTCGCCTACTACCGCGACTGGATCACCGACCCGAACGGGACGTACGCGACCTCGCCCGGCGTCCCCGCGCTGAACCGCACGCTGTACCTCTCCGGCGACGGAAAGCTCGTCGACAACCGCAAGAAGGTGGCCCGCGGCAGCCGCGAGTACCGCAACTGGCTCGTCCCGACCAGCCACTCCGAGTCCTCGCTCGCCGGCCTCATCGGCCTGTCCGACCCCGCCCCGTACGACACCAAGGGCACCTACCTCGACTGGACCACCGAACCGCTGACCGCCGCCACCGACGTCGTCGGCGCCCCGAAGGCGACGCTCAAGGTGATCTCGCCGAAGACGGAGCGCGTGCAGAACTCCGGGGACGCGGCCGACAAGCTGGTGCTCTTCGCGAAGCTGTACGACGTCGCGCCCGACGGCTCGAAAACGCTGGTGCACCGGCTCGTCGCCCCGGTCCGCGTCCCCGACGTCACCCGCCCCTTCACGGTCTCCCTCCCCGGCGTCGTGCACCGCTACGAGAAGGGGCACCGGATGCGGTTCGTGATCGCCGCGAGCGACGACGCGTACGGCGGCAACAAGGGGATCAAGCCGGTCACCGTCACCAGCGCCCCGGACGACACGGGGACGGTGCAGCTGCCCGTCGTGCCGTAGCGGTGTCCTGCTGGCCGTCACCCGTACGGGCCCCTGACCTGTGCGTTCGCGCCGCTTCCCCGGACATCCTTGGCAGAGGGGAGGCGGCGACCGGCCTCCGGGGGAACGACGGAAGGGTCCACCGATGAGCCCCAAGGGCGGTTCGAACTCCTCGAAGAGCGGCGGCTCCAGCGCGTTCACCCCGGCCAGGATCGGTGTGATCGTCCTGGCCGTCCTCGGCCTGGTCTTCATCTTCGAGAACACCCGGCACGTGAAGATCCGGCTGCTGATCCCCGAGGTCACGGTGCCGCTGTACCTGGCGCTGCTGATCACGGCGGTCATCGGCGCGATCTGCGGGGGCTACTTCGTGTCGCGCAGACGCAAATGAGCGGGGTCGGTGATCACCGACCCCGGAGGTGCGGGCGAGCAACCGCTTCCTAAGCTGACCCGATGGCCGACCTTCCCGCTCCGGGCACTCCCGCTCCGGGCTCTCCTGCTCGCGGCTTTCCCGCTCCGGGCTTTCTCGCTACGGGCGCCCGCGTGGGCATCCGCCCCTACTCCCTCGACGCGTCCGACGTCGCCGAGTTCACGGCACGCGCGCGCGAGAGCGTCGAACTGCACCGGCCCTGGCTGTTCCCGCCGACCGGCGCGACGGCCTACACGCAGTACGCGGGGCGGCTCATCGAGGACCCGACCCGGCACGGGTTCCTGGTGTACGAGCGGGACGGCGGGGCGAGCGGTGCCCTCGCCGGATTCATCAACATCAACAACGTGGTGCTCGGCGCGTTCCGCTGCGGCGCCCTCGGCTATGGCGCCTTCGCCCACGCGGCCGGGCGCGGCCTGATGTCCGAGGGGCTCGACCTCGTCGTCCGACAGGCGTTCGGCCCGCTCGGGCTGCACCGCCTGGAGATCAACGTGCAGCCCGGCAACGCGGCCTCCATCGCGCTCGCCCGCCGGGCCGGTTTCCGCCTGGAGGGCCTCTCGCCGGACTTCCTCTTCATCGACGGCGCCTGGCGCGACCACGAGCGCTGGGCGCTCACGGCCGAGATGGTGGCACCGACTAGCGGCGCGCCTTCCGGTTGATCTTCATGGTGTCCATGTCGGTCACCGTCGAGCGCAGCTCCCCGTGCCCGTAGCCGCGCTCCTTCAGATACGCCTCCGCCTTCTCCTCGGCGAGCGCCCCCGCCATCTCGTCGCCGTCGTCCGGGTCGGACTCGACGACGTACCGCATGGAGAAGTGCTTGAGCGTCCGGTCGTAGGCGAGCGAGCCTTCCGGGCCGAACTTCATGCCGGCGATGCCCTCGTGGTCGGCGACCTCGGCGAGCAGCCGCTCCCGCGCCGCGTCGGTGAGGTCCTCGAAGGTGGCGCGGACGATGACTCGGTAGGTGTGGCTCTCGGCCATGGTGGTGCGTTCTCCTCGGGCGTACGTACTGCGTGCCTGCGTGCCTGCTTGTCGCGGCGAAGGCCGGAAGCAGTCAGCGTACGTGGAGGAGGACGGGACGCCCACGGAATATCGCGGCGCCCGACGGAGCCTCCTCCAGGCCCCCCCGTCCGGCTTTGCGCAATCCTGACCGGAGGACACCCTGGTCAGCTTCCGCAGGAGCATGTTCCATGGTCATCGGGGGCGGGCCGCGCCCCTGGCGACGGGAGGCAGACGTGACCGAGATCCGCCGTGCGGTACTGACCCTGCCGGGCGTGCCCCTGGGCCCGGACAATCCGCTGCCGCCGCTGCGACCACTCGACGAGATGCACGAGGTCGACGAGCGCGCCAAGGAGGACATGCCGCTCGACATGGCCCGGCAGGTCGGTTACCGGCCGCTGCGCAGCGTGCTGCCCGAGCGGATCCGCGACGGGTACGGACGTGACCGGCGGCCGGTCGACCTCGACACGATCGTGATCGAGAACGACCGGCTGCGGGCGACGGTCCTTCCGGGCCTCGGCGGTCGCGTCGCGTCCCTGTTCCACAAGCCGACCGGACGCGAACTCCTCTACCGCAACCCGGTGTTCCAGCCCGCCGACTTCGCGCTCAACGGCGCCTGGTTCTCCGGCGGCATCGAGTGGAACATCGGCGCGACCGGGCACACCGCCCTGTCCTGCGCCCCGCTGCACGCCGCGCGCGTGCCCGCCCCCGACGGCGGGGACATGCTGCGCCTGTGGGAGTGGGAGCGGCTGCGCGACCTGCCGTTCCAGGTGGATCTGTGGCTGCCCGAAGGATCCGACTTCCTGTACGTCGGGGTACGCGTCCGCAATCCGCACGAGAAGCCCGCGCCCACCTACTGGTGGTCCAACATCGCGGTGCCCGAGGAGCACCGGGTGCTCGCGCCCGCCGACGAGGCCTGGTACTTCGCGTACGAGCGGACGCTGAGTCGCGTACCGGTGCCGGAGCACGGCGGGGTCGACCGTACGTATCCGCTCAACAGTGAGTTCCCCGCCGACTACTTCTACGAGGTCGAGGACGGGCGGCGCCGCTGGATCGCCGCGCTCGACGACGCCGGGCGGGGCCTGGTGCAGACGTCGACCGATCTGCTGCGCGGCCGGAAACTGTTCGTGTGGGGCGCGGGGACGGGCGGGCGGCGCTGGCAGGAGTGGCTGACCGAGCCCGGCACGGGCGGCTACTCCGAGATCCAGGCCGGGCTGGCGCGCACGCAGTTGGAGCACGTACGCCTGGAACCGGAGGGCGAGTTCAGTTGGCTCGAGGCGTACGGGCCGCTGTCGACGGACGCGCGGGCCGTGCACGCCACCGATGGCTGGAGCCGCGCGGTCGACGAGGTGGAGCGGCGCCTGGAGGATGCGCTTCCGCGCGCCGACGTCGACGCCGCGTACGAGGCGTGGCGGGTCTGCGCCGACACGGAGCCGGGGGAGCGGCTCGCGGTCGGCTCCGGGTGGGGTGCGCTCGAAGTGCTGCGCACGGGTTGGAAGTTGACCGGGACGCCGTTCGACGAGTCGACGCTCGGTGAGGCGCAGGCGCCGTGGCGCGAGTTGCTGGAGTCGGGTGCCTTCCCGGAGCAGCGCCGGGTCGGCCCGCCCGGGCCCACCCTGGTCGCCCCGCCCTGGCGGGACATGCTGGAGACGGCGCCGGCCCGGCCGCAGTCCGAGTACCACCTGGGCATCGCGCAGTGGCACGCGGGCGATCGGGCGCAGGCCGTACGCAGCTGGGAGCGCGGGCTCGAACTGGCGCCCTCGCTCTGGCCGTTCCTGCGGTGCCTCGCCGTGGCCGACGCGGCGGACGGCCACACGGAGCGCGCCGCCGACCGCTACGCCGAGGCCTTCGACGACCTGTGCGCGGAGCGCCGCGACGACGGGGAGCCGTGGCGCGCGGCGTGCGGGGCCCTCGGCCGGGAGTCGATCGGGGCGTTGCTCGCGGCGGGGCGGGTGGCGGTGGCCCGGGGTGTGTGGGACCGCCTCCATCCGGCCACGCGGGAACGGGGGTGCTTCCGCCTGATCGAGGCGGAACTCCTGTGCGCGGAGGGCGAGTTGGACGCGGCCCGCGCCATCTTCGACGCCGGATTCGAGGTGCCGGACCTGCGCGAGGGCGCGGAGACGCTCGGCGAGGTGTGGTCGAAGACGGCTCCACCGGGGACTCCGCTGCCGCCCCGCTACGACTTCCGGATGCGACCGGGGTCGACGCCCCAGTAACCGGGCACGCGGCACCGTGGCGCCGCCTTGCCCACCCTGCCGCCCAAGGCGGCAGATTGCCCAAGGCGGCGACGGCCACCCGCATGCCCCGGCGGCGGGTGGGCAAATCCAGCCCCGCCGGCGTTTGAGGCGCGGGGTTCGGGGCGGAGCCCCGTGGCGTGGGAGTGGGTGGGCACCACGCCACGGGGTGGCTAGCGGCTAGACCAACTCCCCGTTCCGCGCCACCACGTGCCCCCCGTGAACGACCACGTCCCGCTGCGGCACGTCCACCACGACCTGCGGAACGCACTCGCCACGCAACAGCACGAAGTCCGCCGGGTCACCCGCCTCGAACTCCACCCGCGGCAGCCCCATGACATCCGCACCACCATGCGCCCCCGCCGCATAACACGCGGCCAGCTCATCGTCGAGGCGGACGTCGGTGACCCAGCCGAGCAGGTGCGCACGGTGCAGCATGTCCGCGTTGCCGAACGGGCTCCAGGAGTCCCGCACCCCGTCCGAGCCGAGCCCGACCCGCACCCCGTGCTCCTTCAACTTGGCGATGGGCAGGACCAGTTCCGCGCTCGGCGCGACCGTGGTCAGGGCGATGTCCAGGTCGGACAAGTCCTCTGCCATCGCGGCGAGTTCGGCGTCCTTCAGGAGCGGCAGGCAGAAGACATGACTCACCGTCACCTTGCCCCGCAGCGACAGCGACCGCGTGCGCTCGATGATGCCGCGCAGCACCTTCGTGCCCTTCTCGTCGCGGTCGTGGAGGTGGATGTCGACGCCGACGCCGTACCGGTCCGCGAGGTCGAAGACCAGGTCGAGCTGCTCGTCCATGGCGTTGTCGAAGCTGATCGGGTCGATGCCGCCGACCATGTCGACGAGCCCGTCCCGCGCCGCGGCCCGCAACAGCTCCGCGGTGCCCGGCGTACGCACCACGCCGTGCTGCGGGAACGCCACGATCTGCACGTCGAGCGCGTCCCCGAGCCGGTCCCTGGCCTGCGCGATGCCCTCGACCCCTGCCAGGCCGTAGGCCGGCGCCACGTCCGCGTGCGCCCGCATCGCGCGGGTGCCGCGGGTCACCGCGTGCGCCATCAGGCCGTACGCCCGCTCGCCGACCGGGCGCTTCTGCGTACGGAACACCTCGACGTCCTGCTCGCAGTAGTCGGCGATGCCGTTCGCCGGCCTGCGCGAGATCCAGTCGCTGCCCCAGGTCGTCTTGTCGGGGTGGATGTGCGCGTCCACCAGGGACGGCAGCGCGATCCGGCCGCCACCGTCGACGATCTTCGCGTGGGCGGGGGCGGGTCCGTCCGTGAACTTGCCGTCCACCACGGTCAGATCCACGGACTCACGGGCGCCGAAGGGGCGGACGTCGCGGAAGACCACGGCCTTGGCGGGCCGGCCGGCCTCGGCGGGTTGCGCCTGTGCCTGTGTCGCCGCCGTCGCCCCGAGGGCCGCACCGCCGATCGAGGCCGCACCCGCGAGGACGCCGCGCCGGGACAGGGGAGGAGTCATGCCGTTCTCCTTCGTTCGAGTTCGAGGGGGAATCCGAGAGAAAGGTGAAGGTGAAGGTGTACGACGGTCAGATCGCGATGCCCGAACGCACCACGCCCACCGGCTTCTTGAGGACCGACACGTCGTCCAGCGGGTCGCCGTCGACCAGCAGCACGTCACCCGCGCTGCCGCGGGCGAGGCGGCCCACGGTGCCTTCGAGGCCGAGCAGCTTCGCCGCGCCGGTGGTGGCCGTACGGATCGCGTCGAGCGCGCTGAGGCCCGCCGAGTGCATCAGCTCGACCTCGCCGCCGATCGGGTCGACGGTGCCGCCGGAGGAGTCCGTGCCCGCGGCCAGTGGCACACCCATCTCGTGTGCGGCCAGGGCCGCCTTCTTGAGCAGCGGCAGGTAGGTGCGGCCGCGCTCGTCGAGGACCGGGTCGTCGGATCCGATCATGCCCGCGATCGCGCCGAGGGTCGGGGTGAAGAACGTGCCGCGGCGGCGCATCTCGGCCAGCGTGCGCTCACCGACGAACGCGCCGTGCTCCAGGGAGTGGATGCCCGCGAGCACCGCGTCGTGGCAGCCCTTCTCGCTGTAGCTGTGGCAGAGCACGCCCTTGCCGCCGCGCCCCGCGGCCGCGACGATCTCGGACAGCTGCTCGCGCGAGTAGACCTGCTCCAGCGGGTCCTGCTCGGCAAGGCCCGCACGCGGGTTGACCCGGGTCTTGATGACGTCGGCGCCGCGCTTGAGGTTCACCTCGACGACGCGGCGCAGCGCCTCGGCGGACCGCACGCCGCCCTTGAGGCGGGCCAGCGGGGTGAGGTCGGGGTCGCCGAGGACGGTGTCGCCGAGGTCGGGCGTGACGAAGATGCCTGCGGCCTTGAGGCGGGGCGCGAGTTCGGGGGCCTGGCGGGCCAACTCCCGTACGGCGATGTCCTGGTAGAAGTTCGTGGAGCCGCTGCGCGCGCTGGTGGCGCCCTTGCGGACCGCGTCGAGGGCCTCGGTCGCGGTGTTGAGGTGGATGTGCGCGTCGACGAGTCCGGGCAGCACCCAGCGGCCGTGCGCGGCGAGGCGCGGCACGTCCTTGGGCACGTCCACGCGGCCACGTGCGCCGGCCGCGCGCACCACGCCGTCGCGGATCACGACGACCGCGTCCTCGGTCACCTCGCCGGTGGCCGGGTCGAGCAGGGTGCCGCCGTCGACGACCAGGTCACCGGCGCGGGGCGCGGCGGCCGGGCGTCGCGGGGTGGTGGAGGCGGCGGATGCCGTGGAGGCGCCGGAGCCGAGGGCGGTCGCGGTGCCCGCGAGGACGGCGGACGCGGCGAGGACGCCGCGTCGGGTCAGTCGGCTGGACGGCGGCTCGGCGGGCTCGACGCACATGGGGGCTCCTGGCGGGGTCTACGGAGATGAAGTGACCCGCCTTTTTGTATACCAAGGTGGAGCACGCGACAAGGCCGCCTATGTATATGCCGGTTAATGCCCCGATTGCGAGGTGGAGTCAGATGGGCGCCGCGAAGCTTCACTTGCCTTCGGTATACAAAGTGGCGTCGCCGAACAGCGACCTCAGCGCGACCGCCCGGCTGTCCCTGACGTGCAGCAACGTGCTGGCCACCGCCAGCTCCTCGTCGCCCGCCGCGATGTGCCGGAAGATGTCCGCGTGCTGCGCCCGCATGTGCGCCGGCTCCTCGCGCAGCCCGAACAGCAGTTGCAGCTGCCAGCTCAGCTGCTCCATCGTGCGGGCGAGCAGCGGGTTCCCGCCGAGCGCCACGATCTCCTCGTGGAACTCGGTGTGCGCGGCCACCTCGCGCGTGCCCTCGTCGGCCGCGGCCGCCTTCTCGGCCCGGTCGAGGCAGGCGCGCAACGCCTCCAGCGAGGGCGGGTCCTGCGCGGTGAGCGCCCGCGCCGCGAGCCGCGAGGCCTGCACGGCGAGCGGCTCCCACACCTCGTACAGATGCCGCACGTCGGTCCGCTCCAGGCGGCGCACCCGCACACCACTGCGCGGCAGCAGTTCAAGCAGCCCCTCCGCGACGAGCGCGCGCAGGGCCTCCCGCACCGGGACCCGCGACATCCGCAGCTCCTCGGCGACCTCCCGCTCCACGAGCCGCGCGCCCATCGGGTAGCGGCGGTCCACGATGCGCTGCCGCACCGCCTCCCGCGCCTGCGCGCTCAGGGGCGCCTTCCCCTGGTGCCGCTCGTCCGACCCCGCCGTGCTGCCCGCCACGTGCACCGTCCTTCGCCCGTCGTGCTCCGGGCGAGGATACGTGCCGCCCCGCCGGTCAGGCCTGTGCGGCGGGTTCTTCGGGCTGCGCCTGACGGTCCACGTACTCGAAGACCGAGCCGTCGGGGTGCATCGCGATCAGGTTGCGGCCCGCCGGGCTCGGCACCGGGCCGGCGATGACCTTGGCCCCGGAGGCGGTGAGCAGCATGCCGGCCTGCTCGACGTCGGCGACCGCGATCGTCGCGGCGACCTTGCGCAGCACATCGATCTCCGCAGCCGGCCCGCTCATCAGGAGGAAGCAGCCGACCGCGGCCACCGAGACCCCGCCGCGCTCGAACCGGAGCGCTTCGCTGCCGGTGAGAGACTCGTAAAAGGCGACCGAGGACTCCAGGTCCTCGACGCAGACGCGCAGCGTGGTTCCCAGGATTTCCATGGGGAGAAGCCTAGTTGGCCGAGCCGGGGGCGCGTGATCGTTTCACGGAAGCGGGCGCGACGGCCGTCGTTACCCGGCGCGGGGCACGGGTACCCGGCGCGCATGGAACGCATGGGCGAACACATCAACGATCAGCTGACCGACGAGCTGGCCGGACGGGTCACGCACGCCGTGCGCGAAACGCTGCGCGAGGAGCTCACCGCGACCGTGCGGGCGCAGCGCCGCAGGGCCGCCCTGTACGCGGGAGCGGGCGCCGCCGCGCTGTACGCGGGGGCGGCCGTGGCGCTCGCGCTCGGGCTCGTCCTCGCGCTCGGCATGCCGGACTGGGGTGCGGCCCTGGTGGTCGCCGCGGTGCTGGCCGTCGCGGCGTACGTGCTGCGGGGCGCCGCGCGACCCGGACGGCCCCCGGCGCCCACCGCGCCGCCGATGCCGACCGCACCGCCGACGCCTGGAGCGTGAGCACCGTGAGCCGATCCCGAGTCGTCGTCGTCGGTGCCGGCTTCGCCGGATACCGGGCCGCCCGCATGCTGACGCGGGTGGCCCGCGACACCGTCGACGTCACCCTGCTCAACCCCACCGACTACTTTCTCTATCTTCCCCTGTTGCCGCAGGTGGCCGCGGGAGCGCTGGAGCCGCGACGGGTGACCGTTTCGCTGTCGGGGACGCTGCCGCACGCGCGGCTCGTGCTCGGTGAGGCCGACGGGGTGGACCTCGACGAGCGCGTCGTCTCGTACACCGACCCGGAGGGCGGGCGCGGCACCCTGGCGTACGACCGCCTCGTCCTGGCCGTCGGCAGCGTGAACAAGCTGCTGCCGGTGCCGGGCGTCGCCGAGCACGCGCACGGCTTCCGCGGCATGCCCGAGGCGCTGTACCTGCGCGACCACGTCACCCGGCAGATCGAGCTCGCCGCGGCCTCGGACACTCCGCAGGAGTGCCGGGCCCGCTGCACCTTCGTCGTGGTCGGCGCCGGCTACACCGGCACCGAAGTCGCCGCGCAGGGACAGCTGTTGACCGACGCGCTCGTGAAGAAGCGGCGGCTGCCCCACGGCATCCGCCCGCGCTGGATGCTGCTCGACATCGCGCCGCGCGTCCTGCCGGAACTCGATCAGCACCTCTCACGGACCGCCGACAACGTGCTGCGCCGACGCGGCGTCGAGATACGGACCAAGGCCTCCGTGAAGGAGGCCACGAAGGACGGAGTCCTGCTGGACGACGGCGAGTTCGTCGACACCCGTACGCTCGTGTGGTGTGTCGGCGTCCGCCCGGATCCGCTCGTCGCCGAACTCGGGCCGCCCCTCGAACGCGGGCGGCTGCTCGTCGACCCGTATCTGAACGTGCCGGGACACCCCGAGGTGTTCGCGTGCGGTGACGCGGCCGCGGTGCCCGACCTGGAGAAACCGGGTGAGTACACGCCGATGACCGCGCAGCACGCCTGGCGGCAGGGGCGCGTCGCGGGGCTGAACGTCGCCGCGTCCCTCGGCAAGGGCGAGCGCCGCGACTACCGGCACAAGGACCTCGGCTTCACCGTCGACCTCGGCGGCGTACAGGCCGCCGCGAACCCGCTCGGCGTCCCGCTGTCCGGGCCGCTCGCGGGCGCCGTCACCCGTGGCTACCACCTGGCCGCGATGCCCGGGAACCGGGTGCGGGTCGCCGCCGACTGGCTGCTCGACTCCGTACTGCCGCGCCAGGCCGTCCAGTTGGGCCTAGTCCGCTCCTGGTCGGTGCCGCTCGACACGGCCTCGCCTGAGCTGGCCCGCGTACCCGACGACAGCCATGACGTACCCGACGACAGCCACGACAAGGAGAAGGCGGACCAGGGAGGTCGGCCGGATCAAGGAGCTACCTCGTGACCACCACGTACAGCGACGACGAACTCCGCGCCCTGGGACAGCAGTTGAGGGTCGACTCGGTCCGCGCCGCCGACGCAGCCGGCTCCGGGCACCCCACCTCCTCGATGTCCGCCGCCGACCTGCTGGCCGTCCTCCTCGGCCGCCACTTCCGCTACGACTTCGACCGCCCCGCCCACCCCGCGGGCGACCGCTTCGTCCTCTCCAAGGGCCACGCGTCGCCGCTCCTCTACGCGGCGTACAAGGCGGCCGGCGCCATCGACGACGCCGAACTGCTCACCTTCCGAAAGCTCGGCAGCCGACTGGAGGGCCATCCGACGCCGCGGAGCCTGCCCTGGGTCGAGACGGCCACCGGATCGCTCGGCCAGGGGCTCCCCGTCGCGGCCGGTATCGCCTGGTCGGGCAAGCGGCTCGACCGGGTCGGCTACCGGGTGTACGTCCTGTGCGGCGACAGCGAGATGGCGGAGGGCTCCGTGTGGGAGGCCGCCGAGTACGCCGGGTACGAGCAGCTCGACAACCTCACCGCGATCGTCGACGTCAACCGGCTCGGCCAGCGCGGCCCCACCCGGCACGGCCACGACCTCGACGCCTACGCCCGCCGCTTCAAGGCCTTCGACTGGCACACCATCGTCGTCGACGGACACGACGTGGCGGACATCGACCGCGCGTACGCGGAGGCCGCGTCGACCGTAGGCCGGCCCACGGCGATCCTCGCCCGCACCCTCAAAGGCAAGGGCGCCCTGGCCGTGGAGGACCGCGAGGGCGCGCACGGCAAACCGCTGTCGGACGCCGCGGCAGCCGTCGAGGAGCTCGGCGGCGACCGCGGCGTCCGCGTCTCGGTGCAGGAGCCGCCCGCCGCGCGCGTCCTGCACGCGGTGCGCAGCGGCCGCCTCGACCTGCCCCGCTTCGACGTCGGCGACGAGGTCGCCACCCGCGACGCCTACGGCCAGGCGCTCGTCGCCCTCGGCTCCGCGCGCGGCGACGTCGTCGCACTCGACGGCGAGGTCGGCGACTCCACGCGCACGGAGATGTTCGCGAAGGAACACCCCGAGCGGTACGCCGAGTGCTACATCGCCGAACAGCAACTCGTCGCCACGGCGGTGGGGTTGAGCGCCCGTGGGTGGCTGCCGTACGCGGGGACCTTCGCGGCGTTCCTGACCCGCGCCCACGACTTCATCCGCATGGCGTCCATCAGCGGGGCCGACATCAACCTCGTCGGCTCGCACGCGGGCGTCGCGATCGGGCAGGACGGCCCGTCCCAGATGGGCCTTGAGGACCTGGCGATGTTCCGCGCCATCCACGACACCACCGTCCTCTACCCCTGCGACGCCAACCAGACCGCCCAACTCCTCGCGCAGACGGCCGACTTGACCGGCATCCGCTATCTGCGCACCTCGCGCGGCGCGGCGCCGGTGATCTATCCGCCGCACGAGGAGTTCCCGGTGGGCGGCAGCAAGGTGCTGCGCTCCGGGGACGGTGACCGGGTGACGGTCGTCGCGGCGGGCGTCACGGTCCACGAGGCGCTGAAGGCGGCGGACGAGCTGGCGGCGGCCGGAATCCCGGTCCGGGTGATCGACCTGTACTCGGTGAAGCCGGTCGACCGGCGCACCCTGCGGGACGCGGCGCGGGCCACCGGGTGTCTGCTCACGGTGGAGGACCACCGGGAGCAGGGTGGCATCGGGGACGCGGTGGCCGAGGCCTTCTCCACCGCGGAACCGGCTCCGCGGATGGCCCGGTTGGGTGTCCGTACGGTGCCGGGGTCTGCGACGCCGTCCGAGCAGTTGGCCGCGGCCGGGATCGACGCGGCCGGGATCGTGGCCGCGGTCGGCCTACTGGTCGAGCACGCCGTGACGCCCTGACCCCCCGCCTCAAGCCCCTGCGGCGATTGAGCAGCGGGGTCCGGGGCGGAGCCCCGAGGCCGTAACGCCGGTGCCGCGCAACAAGTCCCGGCACCAGCAAGGGAGTTGAGGTTTGTGTCCCGCATCTGTGGAGACTCGGTGACCGAGGCTGCCATGACAAACACAAAGAAGACGCAAGCGTCGTCGGAGCGCGAGCCCGACGATGACAAAACCACCGAGGCGGACGGCGCACCGGGCCCCATGGAGGTGCTGCGCGAAGCGCGCGCCCAGCTGGCGGAGCTCACCGGCATGGCGGCCGAGACCGTTTCGTCCTTCGAACGCACGGAGGACGGCTGGGAGTTGGAGATCGAGGTCCTTGAACTGACCCGGGTCCCCGACACCATGAGCCTGCTGGCGAGCTACCAGGTGAGCCTGGACCCGCAAGGCGTCCTGACCGGCTACCGGCGCCTGCGCCGCTACGAGCGCGGACGCTCCGAGCCGGCACACCGGGCGGGCGGCCACTAGGTCGCCGTACCCCGCCTCGAACCGCGCACTTACACACAGACAGGGAGGACCTGCCTCCATGACCGTTGTCCCCGCACAACAGAGCGGTGGCGGTGGCGGCACCAGCGGCCTGTACGACGTGCTCGAACTCGTCCTGGACCGTGGCCTCGTCATCGACGCGTTCGTCCGCGTCTCGCTGGTCGGCATCGAGATCCTGAAGATCGACGTCAGGGTCGTCGTCGCCAGCGTCGACACCTACCTCCGCTTCGCCGAGGCCTGCAACAGGCTCGACCTCGAAGCGGGCCCCAAGCGCAACCCCGGACTGCCCGACCTGGTCGGCGACATGACCGAGTCCGGCGCCCGCGGCAAGACCAAGGGTGCGCTCTCGGGCGCCGCGCAGACCGTCTCCGACGCCTTCAACCAGGCCCGCGACGAGGGCCAGGCGGAACCGAGGCGCTCGGGTTCCGGCAGCCGCAAACCCGCCACGAGCCGCCGTAAGGAGGAGCAGGAGTGAGCAGCAGTACGTACATCTACGCCATCGCGAGCTCGGAACACCCCGCCCTGCCCGCCGGCATGGGTGGCATCGGCGAACCGGCGCGCGAGGTGCGCGTCGTCAAGGAGGGCAGCCTCGCGGCGCTCGTCAGCGAGGCCCCCGAAGGCCTGCGGCCCAAGCGCCGCGATCTGCTCGCCCACCAGAGCGTGCTCTCCGAGGCGGGCGCCGGGGGACCGGTGCTGCCGATGCGGTTCGGTTCCCTCGCCCCCGACGACGCGTCGGTCTCGGCGGTGCTCGCCGAACGCGCGGACCACTACCAGGAACGGCTGCGGGAGCTCGACGGCAAGGTCGAGTACAACGTCAAGGCGCAGCACGACGAGGAAGCGGTGCTGCACCTGGTGATGGTCGACAACCCCGAGGTCCGCAACCTCACCGAGGCCAACAGGCGGACGGGCGGCGGCAGTTACGAGGACCGGCTGCGACTCGGTGAGCTGGTCGTGGCCGCCGTGCAGGCCCGCGAGTCCAAGGACGCGATCGAGCTCCAGCACCTGCTCGAACCCGCGGCCTCCGCGGTGGCGTCGGGGCCCGAGAGCACGGGCTGGCTGGCCAACGAATCGTTCCTCGTCGAGAAGAAGGCGGCCGAGCACTTCCTCGCCGCAGTCGAGGACCTGCGCCGCAGCCACCCGCATCTTGAGCTCACGGTCCACGGGCCGCTGCCCCCGTACAGCTTCGTCGAGCCGGGCCCTTCGGAGCCCGCGGTCACGACGGAGTGAGCCCATGGGCCTGATCTCGGAGCTGTTGTTGCTGCCGCTCGCTCCGGTCCGCGGGTCCCTGTGGGCGGTGGAGCAGGTGCTCACCGAAGCTGAGCGGCAGTACTACGACCCGGCGGCCGTACGTGCCGAACTCGCTCGCCTGGAAGAGCAGTTGGTCTCGGGCGAGATCGACCAGGACACGTTCGACCGCGTCGAGGACGAGCTCCTCGACCGTCTGGAGGGACCTTGAACCGAACAGCGCTCGGCCTCGCGATAGGGGCCGGTTACGTCCTCGGACGTACGAAGAAGATGAAGCTGGCGATCGCCGTCGGCACGATGGTCGCGGGCAAGCGACTGAACCTGAGCCCGCGTGCGCTCGCCGACATGGTGAGCACGCAGTTGGCGAACAATCCGCAGTTCAAGGAGATCGGCGACCAGTTGCGCGAGGATCTGCGCGGCGTGGGCAAGGCGGCCTCGGGCGCGCTCGTGGAGCGCCAGATCGAGGGCCTCGCGGGGCGCCTGCACAGCCGTACGCAGGGCGTCCGCGACCAGATCGAGGGCGTCGCCCCGGACGTGGACGACGTACGGGACGCGGGGGAGCGGGTCACCGGAGTCGCGACGGGCCGTGGCCGTGACCGCGACAGCGGGAGCGACGAAGAGGAGTACGAGGACGAGGAGTACGCCGGCTACGAGGACGAGGCCGAGGCCGAGGCCGCGCAGGAGTCCGAGGGCGAGGAGGAGACCCAGGAGGAGACCGACGAGGACCGCCGCCCCGCCGAGGCCGGCGCCGCGAAGCAGTCGGCCGCCAAGAAGGCGCCCGCGAAGAAGCGCCCCGCGAGGCCGCAGGGGCCCAGGAAGACCGCGGCGAAGAAGACGACCGCCGCCAAGAAGACCGCCGCGAAGGGAGGCCGGAGCCGTGGCTGACCGTACGAGCGAAGCGCTCGGTGGCCTCGCCAAGAGTGAGGCGGCCGACCATCTCAAGTCGGAACTGCAGGAGTACCTCGCCGCCCAGGCCCAGCGGCTGCTCATGGGCGCCGGCCGCAGGCTCGGCGAGACCACCGTGAAGCTGAACGACATCGCCGAGGGCAACAGCCCCGGCTTCGCCAAGCTCGCGCTCGACGGCGGCCGCAAGCTCGCCGAGGGCAAGGGCCCGGTGCGCAGCGCCGTCGAACTCGGCGCGGGCCGCCTGAAGGACAACGTCGTCGGCGCGTTCAAGAACCTCGCCGGCGGCAAGGGCAAGCGCAAGGGCGGCGCGGGCAAGAAGCCCACCGTCATCATGGAGTTCATCGATGTCGGCGTCGACCTGCGCACCGCCTACGACCAGTGGACGCAGTACCAGGACTTCAGCACCTTCGCGAAGGGCGTCAAGAACGCGAACCGCGCCGACGACGTCACCTCCGACTGGCAGCTCAAGGTCTTCTGGTCCAACCGGAGTTGGAAGGCACACACCACCGACCAGCATCCGGACGACCGGATCGCCTGGACCTCGGAGGGCGCCAAGGGCACCACGAAGGGCGTCGTCTCCTTCCACCCGCTGGCCGACCGGCTCACCCGGGTGCTGCTGCTCATCGAGTACTACCCGAAGGGTCTGTTCGAGAAGACCGGCAACATCTGGCGCGCCCAGGGCCGCAGGGCCCGCCTCGACCTCAAGCACTTCGCGCGGTACGTGACGCTGCGCGGCGAGTCGCCCGAGGGATGGCGCGGCGAGATCGAGGAGGGCGAGGTCGTGCGCACGCACGAGGACGCGCTCGCCGAGGAGGAGCAGGAGCCCGAGGAGCAGGAGCCCGAGGAGTACGAGGGCGAGGTCGACGAGGAACCGGACGAGGAGGGCGAGGAGTACGAGGACGAGGAGGACTCCGAGCCCGCCGAAGAGGAGACGGACGAGGAAGAGGTGGACGAAGAGGCGGACGAGGAGGAGCCCGCGCGGGAGCGTGAGCACGCCGGGAGCGGGGCCCGCCGATGACGACGGCGAGCCGCCTCCCGGAGTCGTACCGGGGTGACGGCGGGGCCAACCTCGCCGACATCCTGGAGCGCGTCCTCGACAAGGGCATCGTCATCGCGGGCGACATCCGGATCAACCTGCTCGACATCGAACTGCTCACCATCAAACTGCGCCTGATCGTCGCCTCGGTCGACAAGGCCAAGGAGATGGGCATCGACTGGTGGGAGGACGACCCGGCCCTCTCCTCGGGCGCCCGCCGCAAGGAACTCGCAAGGGAAAACGCCGAGTTGAAGGAGCGCCTCGCCGCACTCGGCGAACTCACCGAAGGCCGGACCGAAGACCGGACCGAAGGCCGGGCCGAAGACCGGGCCGAAGACCGGAAGGGGTCGGCTTGACCACCGACGAACCGCGCGAGCTGCGCTATGTGTACGCCGTGTGCCACCCGCTCGGCGCCCCGCTCCAGGCCGAACTCACCGGCGTGACGGGCGCCCCGCCCCGGCAGCTGGAGCACCGGGGCCTCGTCGCGGTCGTCGGCTCCGTGCCCGAACGGGACTTCGCGGAGGAGTCGCTCCGCGCCCACCTGGAGGACCTGGACTGGCTCACCGAGACGGCCCGCGCCCACCAGAACGTGATCGCCGCGCTCACCACCGTCACCAGCCCGCTCCCGCTGCGCCTCGCCACGGTCTTCCGTGACGACAGCGGCGTACGGCTCATGATGGAGCAGGAGGAGCGGCGCTTCCGTGCCGGCCTCGACCGCCTCGCGGGGCGCGTGGAGTGGGGCGTGAAGGTGTACGTCGAGGAACCCGAGACCCCGGCGCGGGACCCCGCGCCGGCCGTCGCGCCCTCGTCGGGCCGTGACTACCTGCGCCGCCGTCGCGCCGAGCGCACCACGCGCGACGACACCTGGCGGCGCGCCGAACGCTTCGCGCAGGAGCTGCACGACGAGCTGTCCCGGCACGCCGCGCACACCCGCGTCCACCCGCCGCAGAACCCGGAACTCTCCCGCGCCAGCGGCATGAACGTGCTCAACGCGGCCTATCTCGTGGAGCGTTCGGGCGCCGAGGAGTTCGTGGAGCGGGTCGACGCGACGAAGGACCGCGAGCCGGACCTGCGGGTCGAGCTGACCGGGCCGTGGGCGGGCTACTCGTTCACGGCCGACGACGAGGAGGGAGAGACGTGACCGTCGTCGAACGGCGCGAGATCGCCCTGGTCGACCTCCTCGACCGGCTGCTCGCGGGCGGCGTCGTCCTCGCAGGCGATGTCACCCTGCGCATCGCCGATGTCGACCTGGTGCGCATCGATCTCAACGCCCTGATCAGCTCGGTGAACGAGCAAGTGCCCTCGCCCTGGCCGGAGGTGACGAACGATGAGTGAACGCCGCCGCATCGAACTGGAACCCGACACGGTCGAGCGCGACCTGATGAAGCTCGTCCTCACCCTCGTCGAGCTGCTGCGCCAGCTCATGGAGCGGCAGGCGATCCGCCGCTTCGACACCGGTGATCTGACGGAGGACCAGGAGGAGCGGGTCGGTCTCACCCTGATGCTCCTGGAGGACCGCATGGAGGAGCTGCGCGAACGCTACGGGCTGCGGCCCGAGGACCTGAACATCGACCTCGGACCGCTGGGCCCGCTGCTGCCCCGCGGCTGAACCACCGTGCGGTCAGCGGGGCTTGCGACAGAGGATCTCCCCGTGCATGACGCCGAACCACGCGTCCTCGTGCGTGCCCCACTCCCGCCACGCCTGCGACACGGCGGTCAGCTGCTCGGGTGTCGCGTGCCCGCCGCCCGTCGCCCGCTCGGCGTACGCGGAGGCCAGCGTGCGGTCCGCCCACAGCCCGCTCCACCAGGCGATCTCCTCGGGCGTCGAGTAGCACCACGTACCGGCGGAGCACGTGACGTCCTCCCGTGCGAAACCGGCCTTCAGGGCCCATGACTTGAGGAAGCGCCCGGCGTCCGGCTCGCCGCCGTTGTCGCGGGTGACGCGCTCGTACAGGTCCCGCCAGTCGTCCATGGCGGGCAGCCGCGGGAACCAGGAGAACGCCGCGTAGTCGGACTCCCGTACGGCGATGAACCCGCCCGGCTTCGTGACCCGGCGCATCTCGCGCAGCGCCTGCACCGGGTCGCCGACGTGCTGCAGCACCTGATGCGCGTGTACGACGCAGAACGTGTCGTCCGGCCAGTCGAGCGCGTGCACGTCCGCCGTCGTGAAGTCGACGTTGGTCAGGCCCCGTTCGGCGGCCGTGGCGCGCGCCTGGTCCAGGATGCCCTCGGCGTGGTCGGCGCCGGTGACGTGTCCGTCGGGGACCAGTGCGGCCAGGTCGGCGGTGATGGTGCCGGGGCCGCATCCGATGTCCAGGATCTTCATGTGCGGCTTGAGCGAATCGAGCAGGTAGGCCGCCGAGTTGGCGGCGGTGCGCCAGGTGTGCGAGCGGAGCACGGACTCGTGGTGGCCGTGGGTGTAAACGGCGGTCTCCTGCGGCATGACTCGATCCCTTCGCGTACGGCGGACCGTCGGAGGCGCCTGCCCCCGACGGTTTGATCACCGTACGCCCGCCAGCCGCATTGTGAGATCCCCGTCTTGAATGGTGGACATCGGGGTCGGGTCAGAGCAGTGAGTGCGGCCGGTAGACGCGCAGTCCCTCGTGCTCCTTGTCCACCCACAACTCCCCACCGCACTCGGTGACTTCGCCGTCGAAGGCGAGCGGTGTGCCGGAGGCCACGCCGTCCACGCGCAGCCGCGTCAGGCGGGTGGCCGCGTGGAACGGCGAGCGGGACAGCGGCCCCGAGAGGGCCGCCGCGAGAAGCCGCACGCCGGGCAGCCGGCCGCCGTCCACCGTGCGCACGTCGAGCAGCCCGTCGGCCAGGTTCGCGCGCCGGCCCGCCGTCAGGCCCATCCGCCGGTACGTGCAGTTCCCGGCGAACAGCAGCCACAACGGCCGCTGCTTGCCGTGCAGTTGGACGCTCAGCGGATGGTCGCGGCGCAGTACGTACAGCGCGGCCACGACGTCCGCGAGCCGCCCGCCGACCCGCCCCGACCAGCGCTGCCGCTCCCGCACCAGCTCCGGATAGGCGCCCAGGCTGAGGGTGTTGAGGAAGATCCCGGATCCTTGCTCGGACGAGAAGCGGCCCACGTCCACGGCGACCGCGTGACCGCCCTCGACGGCGCTCACCAGATCGCCGGTGTCCTCGATGCCGAGGTCGTACGCGAAGTGGTTGAGGGTGCCGCCGGGCAGCACCGCGAGCGGCAGGTCGTGCCGGAGCGCCACCCGCGCGGCCGTGTTCACGGAGCCGTCGCCGCCCGAGATGCCGAGCGCGCGGGCGCGCGGCGCCGCCTTGTCCAGCTGCTGCTCGAGTTCGTCGCCGGCGCACTCGATGAACTCGGCGTGGGGCAGCGCGTCCCGCAGGGCCCGCGCCCGCTCCGGGGTGCCCGCCCCGTTGTTCACGATCATCACCAGGCCCTCGCCGCCCGGCAGCGCCGGCACGTCGTCCACCAGGGGACGGCCCGGCGCCGGCATCTGGTCGCGGGTCGGCACCAGACCGCGCACCGCGAAGGCCGCGCCCGCGCCGAGGGCGGCGCCCGCGAGGACGTCGGCGGGGAAGTGGGCGCCGGTGTAGACGCGGGAGGCGGCCACCGAGAACGCCACGGGGGCGACGAGCGCGCCGAGGCCCCGGGACTCCAGGGCGACGCCCGTCGCGAAGGCCGCGGCGGAGGCCGAGTGCCCGGAGGGGAACGAGGTCGTGAACGGCTGCCGCTTCAGCCGGCGCACCAGCGGCACCGGGTCGAGCGTGGGCCGCGCCCGGCGCACCGAGCGCTTCCCGAGGGTGTTGATGGTGGCCGAGGCGAGCGCGAGGGAGGCCACTCCGCGCACGGCGGCGCGGCGGGCGCGCGGTGATCCGGTCACGGCGAGCGCCCCGCCCACGGCGAACCACAGCACACCGTGGTTCGCGGACCGGCTCAGGCGCGGCAGGATCCGCTCGGCGCCCGGCCAGCGCGCCTCCGCGGCGAACTCGAAGACGCGCAGATCGAGCGCGGCGAGTCGGGAGCGCAGCGTAGGCGGCACGGGCGGCGTCGAACCAAGGTTCGGACGCGAGGAGAACGGCTTCAGCGAGTTCAGCGAATTGAGCGACTTCAGGGGCGACATGGGTGACTGGTACCCCGGTCAGGGGCCCGCACCCGGCCCCCTCCGGCCAATTCGTTTGCCCGTCACCCGCACGGGCGTCCAGAATGCGGGATCATGGGACATCTGGAAGCGGCACATCTTGAGTACTACCTCCCCGACGGGAGGGTGCTGCTGGGCGATGTCTCGTTCCGGGTCGGCGAGGGCGCGGTCGTCGCGCTCGTCGGGCCGAACGGAGCGGGCAAGACGACCCTCCTGCGACTGATCTCCGGCGAGCTGCGGCCGCACGGCGGCTCGGTCACCGTCGGCGGCGGCCTCGGCGTGATGCGCCAGTTCGTGGGGTCGGTCCGTGACGAGACGACCGTCCGCGACCTCCTCGTATCGGTGTCCACGCCGCGCATCCGGGAGGCGGCGAAAGCCGTCGACGAGGCCGAGCACCTGATCATGACCGTCGACGACGAGGCCGCGCAGATGACGTACGCGCAGGCCCTCTCCGACTGGGCCGAGGCGCAGGGCTACGAGGCGGAGACCCTCTGGGACATGTGCACGACGGCGGCGCTGGGCATGCCGTACGACAAGGCCCAGTTCCGCGAGGTGAGCACCCTCTCAGGCGGCGAGCAGAAGCGCCTCGTCCTGGAGGCGCTGCTGCGCGGCACGGACGAGGTCCTCCTCCTCGACGAGCCGGACAACTACCTGGACGTCCCCGGCAAGCGCTGGCTGGAGGAGAAGCTCCGCGAGACCCGCAAGACGGTCCTGTTCGTCTCCCACGACCGGGAGCTGCTCGCCCGCTCCGCGGAGAAGATCGTCAGCGTCGAACCGAGCCCCGGTGGGGCCGACGCATGGGTGCACGGCGGCGGCTTCGCCACGTACCACGACGCGCGCCGTGAGCGTTTCGCCCGCTTCGAGGAGCTGCGCCGCCGCTGGGACGAGAAGCACGCGCAGCTGAAGAAGCTCGTGGTCAACCTGCGGCAGGCGGCCTCCGTCAGCCATGAAATGGCGTCCCGGTACGCCGCGGCGCAGACGCGGCTGCGCAAGTTCGAGGAGGCGGGCCCGCCGCCGGAGCCGCCGCGCGAGCAGGACATCACGATGCGCCTGAAGGGCGGCCGCACCGGCATCCGGGCCGTGACCTGCGAGAACCTTGAACTGACCGGACTCATGAAGCCCTTCTCGCTGGAGGTCTTCTACGGCGAGCGCGTCGCGGTCCTCGGCTCGAACGGCTCGGGGAAGTCGCACTTCCTGCGGCTGCTCGCGGGTGACGGGTCCGTGGGGCACACGGGCGCGTGGAAGCTCGGCGCGCGCGTGGTGCCGGGGCACTTCGCCCAGACCCACGCCCACCCCGAGCTCCAGGGCCGGCCGCTCCTCGACATCCTGTGGCGCGACCACGCGAAGGACAAGGGAGCGGCGATGTCCCTGCTGCGGCGCTACGAGCTGACCGCGCAGGCGGAGCAGAAGTTCGAGCGGCTTTCGGGTGGCCAGCAGGCCCGCTTCCAGATCCTGCTGCTGGAGCTGGAGGGCGCGACCGCGCTGCTGCTGGACGAGCCCACGGACAACCTCGACCTGGAGTCGGCGGAGGCCCTCCAGGAGGGCCTGGAGTCCTTCGACGGCACGGTCCTCGCGGTGACGCACGACCGCTGGTTCGCCCGCGCCTTCGACCGCTACCTGGTCTTCGGCTCGGACGGAAAGGTCCGGGAGACGTCGGAGCCGGTCTGGGACGAGCGGCGAGTGGAGCGCGCGAGGTAATCGTCGCGGCCTCCCGGCGTCGCGGCCACGGGGCTCCGCCCCGGACCCCGCGCCTCAAACGCCGGCGGGGCTGGATCTGCTCAATCGCCGCAGGGGCTTGATCTATCAAGCCCCTGCGGCGATTGAGCAGCGGGGTCCGGGGCGGAGCCCCGGGACCGTAACCTCACGTGCCGCTGACCTGCTTCAGGAGCGCCGCGTCGAAGGCCTTGAGGTCGTCCGGGCGGCGGCTGGTGACCAGCACGTTCGGTCCGGCCGTGCAGACGTTCACCTGCTCGTCGACCCAGGTGCCGCCCGCGTTGCGGATGTCGGTGGCCAGGCTCGGGTACGAGGTCAGGGTGCGGTCACGCACCACGTCGGCCTCCACCAGCGTCCACGCCGCGTGGCAGATCGCCGCGACGGGCAGGCCCCGGTCGAAGAAGTCCCGTACGAACGCGACCGCTTCGGGGTCCGTGCGCAACTGGTCCGGGTTGGCCACGCCGCCCGGCAGCACCAGCGCGTCGAAGCCGTCGGCCGACGATCCGAGGGACGCCACCGTCTTGTCGACCGGGAACTTGTCGGCCCTGTCGAGGTGGTCGAAGGCCTGGATCTCCCCCTGCTTCGTCGATACGAGCACGGGTTCGCCGCCCGCGTCCCGCACCGCCTGCCAGGGGTCGGTCAGCTCTATCTGCTCGGTCCCCTCGGGCGCCACCAGGAACGCGATTCGCATCGTGACTCAACTCCCTTGCTGTGCAGTGCTGTTCAGTGCTGTCCAGTGCTCTCGGGCGCCGGGGTCAGGCCGGCGTGCCGCCCGCCCGGCCGTCCGGACCGGCGCCGCTGATGTCGGCGAGCGCGGACGCCGGGTCCTGGGTCAGCGCCAGATCACCGAGGCTGACCATCCCGACCGCGTGCCCGTCCTGCACCACCGGCAGGCGGCGCACGGCGTACTCGCGCATCAGCGCCACCGCGGTGGACACCTCGTCGTCCGGGCCGACCGCCACCGGGTGCGGAGTGCACACCGCCTCGGCGCTCACCGTGAGCGGATCGGCCCCGTCGGCCACGGCCCGCAGCGCGATGTCGCGGTCCGTGAGCACGCCCACGACCTGCGCCTCGTCCGCCACCAGTACATCCCCGATGTCCTGCGCCCGCATCAGTTGGGCGGCCTCGACCAGCGAGGCGTCGGGGCGTACCGCGACCACGCCGGGCGTCATGACTTCCCTCACCACATCGGCCATCGCCATCCGGCCCTTCTGCATCCTCGGGTGCGCGTGATCCCGGCCCAGGTACCCGACCGGCTCCGAGCTATTCGCGTACCCGACCGCTACGCGGTGACACCCCCGGGCGAACATGCGGGTCCGGCCCGTTGAGCGCACGCTGGAGAGGTCGCGGTGTTTGCGGCCATGCCCCAGGGGCAGGCGAATAACAGTGCTTCGGACAGGAGGCACGTCCGTGGGAGGGATACGACCGCGTCGTATCCGGTGGATCCGCAGGATCGCCCCGGGTGTGTCCGAATCGTCTTGCGGGCGCGACTCCCACGGTGACCACCGAACCCAAGGCACCCTTCAGGGAGTTGCGATCCAGATGCGCACGCGTACCAGCTCACCCCAGAACCCGGTGAAGCCCGGTGGACGCCACCCGCACGACGACGCCCCCGACACCGCCGAGGCATTCGCCCAGCTGTCCGACATGCCCGACGGGCCCGAGCGCCAGGAACTGCGCCAGGGCGTCGTGGAGGCCTGGCTGCCGATGGCCGACCGCCTCGCGGGACGCTTCCGCAACCGCGGCGAGGCCTACGAAGACCTGCGGCAGGTAGCCGCTCTCGGCCTGGTCAAGGCCGTGGACCGATACGACCCGGAGCGCGGCAACGCCTTCGAGAGCTACGCCGTGCCCACCGTGACCGGCGAGATCAAGCGGCACTTCCGCGACCACATGTGGACACTGCACGTGCCGCGCCGCGTCCAGGACCTGCGCAACAGGGTCCGGTTCGCGCAGCAGGAACTCTCCGCGAGCATCTCGGGGCGCGCCCCGACCCTCGCGGAGATCGCCGAGCACGCCAACATGACCGAGGACGAGGCCCGTTCCGGTCTGGAGGCACTGGAGAGCTTCACCGCGCTCTCCCTCGACGCGGAGCTGCCCGGCAGTGAGGACGGCTACTCACTGTCCGACGCGCTCGGCGAGGCCGACCCCGCGCTCGACGTCGTCGTCGACCGCGAGGCCGTCAAGCCGCGGATAGCGGAACTGCCGGAGCGCGAGCGGGAGATCCTCTACATGCGGTTCTTCGGCGACATGACGCAGAGCCGGATCGCCGAGCGGCTCGGCATCTCCCAGATGCACGTGTCCCGGCTGATCAGCCGCTGCTGCGACCGTCTGCGCACTCAGGTGCTCTCGGACGCCGCGTAGGGCGTGCGCCGCAGGCCGGCCCTATTTCCGCATCGCCAACGCGATGTGACGGGCCATCATGTCGAGCGTCTTCGCCTCCGCCATCGAAAAGGCGAGGCGGCCGGCGGACCGGAACAGGGTGAGCACGCCCTGGACCGGTTCGCCGGGCGCGGGAATCAGCGGGACGCACAGCAGCGAGGTGACATCGGCACGGACGAGCACCGGCGCCCCCGACGCGTCGTCGCCCAGGGCCCGCAGGTCCTCCGGGCGCACGAGCAGCGTCGGGGCGCCACCGCGCGCGGCCTCGACGACGAGCGGGCTGGCCGCCGGGTCCTGCGCGGCGATGTCCCGAACGGCATCGTCGTCCGCGCCGAGCACCTCCGTACGCTCCAGGTGTGCGGCCCCCTTGTCGGCCACCACCCAGTCGGCGAACCGGCCGTGCAGCACATGGGCGGCGCGCCGCAGGAGTTCGGAGGGGTCGCCCGCGGGGCCGCCGATCAGCTCCCGCGCCATCGCGTCGAGCAGGTCGGTGAGCGCGGCGTGCCGGGTCGTCTCCGCGAGGTCGGGGACCGGCGCGGTGGGCCGGGCCGACGCGGGCCCGACGGTGGCGTCGTCCGCGGGCTGCAGGATCGCGAGGACCGTGGTGCGCCGCTCGGTGCCCGGACGCAGCCCCGTGAGGACCGTGCGGACGGCGGCGTGCGGGTTCTGCTGCAGATGCACGGTCAGGCCGCGGTCCCCCTCGCCGCGGGCCACCGCCGCGACCTGCGAGCGGAACGCGGCCCGGTCGGCGTGCGCCAGGAACCCGGTCATCGGGCGGCCCGTCGCGTATCCGGCGCGTACGCCCGTGAAGGTCGTCGCCGCGAAGTTGAGGCGGCGCACCACCGCCTCGCGGTCCACGAGCGCCACCGGCAGCGGAAGGCGCTGGAAGACGGCGCGCAGCAGCTGCTGTTCGTGCCGCTCGGCCACCGCGTTGCGGCTCGGGCCCGTGGGCTCGCCCTGCTGCGGCTGCTTCCACAACTTCGCTGCTACATGGTCGAGTTCGAAGAGTGCCGCGTCGAGGACGGCGGGCAGTTCCGCCGTCGACACCGAGCGTGCCGTCTTCAGCTCCGCCACACGGCGCACGAAGTCCGCCAGCTCTTCATCGAATTCCTCCGCCTGCGACATGCTGAGAACGTATCCCGTCCCGCGTTTTCGGGAGTCCGGGACGGGCAACCGACCGACAAGGAGGCTTGAACCCGATGCGACAGAACGTCCAGGCCGATCAGGACGACGACGCGGCCCACGTCGGAAGGATTCCGGCGGCGCTCGGCCAACGCGCCACGGGAGCACCGGAATCGGGACTTCCGGCCCGGCGGCTCTCCGAGCTCGCCGAGGGGGCGCTCCGGTGCACCGCGGAGTGCTGCGGCGCCGTCGCCACGGCGAGCGACGGCACCGACGAGCGGCCGAGCGCGGCGACCCACCCCGATCTCGCCGCGCTGGTCTCCGTGCAGGACCGCTTCGGCATCGGGCCCATACCGGCGGCCGAGGAGGGCGGTGACCCGGTCGACGCCAGTGACCTGCTGAACGACCGGCGCTGGCCCGACTACCGGGCGCTCGCCCTGGACGCCGGGGTGCGCTCCAGCATGACCATTCCGTTCCGCAGCGGCGATCTCACGGTCACGCTCAGCCTGTACAGCTTCCGGGCCGGCTCCCTGGAGGCCGCGCCGCACGGCCCGATCCGCGCGCTAGGCGATCTGGCCGCGAGCTGTCTGGTGCGCGACCGCTCCTACCAGGAGGCGCTCACCGAGGTCGACCAGCTGGGCTCGGCGCTGCGCTCACGGCCCGTGGTGGACCAGGCCTGCGGCATCGTCATGCATGTACTGGGGTGCGCACCGGACGACGCGTTCACCGTGCTGCGCCGAATATCGCAGACGACGAACCGCAAGCTGACGGATGTCGCCTCCGCCGTCGTCGAGCGGCGCGGACGAGGCCTGGAGCGCGAGTTCAGCACCGTGGCGGACTGACCGTCCGCACCGCCCGGTCACCCGGCCGGCCCAGCGGCCCCGCTCCGACCCGCCTGCCCCGCTGCCCGCTCGGGTACGCACAGGGGCAGGCGGGCGACACGTGGGCCACGCCGCGCGCGGACACCCGGTGAGGTGTGACGCTGGAGGCAGGCGAGCGGACGGCACGGAGGCAGCATGCGGCAACCGGAACCCACGGCCAGGACTTCAGGACCCGGCGCCGCGCGGGCCCGGGCCCCCGAAGGCCGCGGGCCCGTGCGCTACGGCCCGCCGCTGCCCGAGCCGGGGCTCCCGGTGCTGCCCGAACTGGCCGCCGTCG